>JBFLWC010000456.1:0-3162 GCA_040758415.1 Bacteroidota bacterium
ATAGTGGGGCTTAAACTTTTTGTTTCACGTCTTTTATCCGCGCCCGTTATGCGATATTTTGCTTAGCTGTAAATGGATCATTATATTTAAAATGAAGCTAAAAAGAGATTCACTTTATGAACACGAATCAGGCTTTCAAATTGACCGTACCTATCCTTTTTCTGATTGTCGAGGGATGTAACGATCCCAGGCAAAACGTTCAACAAGGCGACACCATTTTTGCCCAATACGATGCTCTTTTCCCTGAATTGTTGGAGAAACGAGACGTTCCGGGAGTAGCAATCGCAATCATCCAAAATGGTATCCCTATCTGGTCAAATGGCTATGGGTTTTCCTATAAGCATTCCGACAAACGAGTAACATCGGACACTCGGTTCAACATAGGTTCTGTTTCAAAAGCCATTACAGCTTGGGCCGTAATGAAATTAGTCGAGAGAAGCCTGATTGAACTTGACGCGCCTGTCGATCGCTATCTTAAGCGATGGCATCTGCCAAAATCAGATTTTGACAATCACAAAGTCACCGTGCGCCGCTTGCTCAACCATACTGCCGGTCTATCCGTTTATCCCGCGGGAGTAACTGTTGATCCTGCAGGTCTCTATCGTCCGGGCGATAAACTGCCAACCCTTGAAGAGTCTCTGTCTCGCTCTCGCGGGAGCTTTGGTGTCCTGCGAGTGATTCGCGAACCGGGCACGAGGTACGAATACAACAACGGAGGTTACGCTATTCTACAATTGCTGGTCGAAGAGGTAACCGGAGAGACTTTTGCCGATTATATGCAGCGCGCGATCTTTAGCCCCCTGCGAATGTACAATACCGGCTACCACTGGTCGCCAGAATTACAAACAGCGGTTGCAGCGCCGTACAATGAGCACGGCGAGGTGTGGCCTCATTATCTAGGTGTCGAGCAAGGATCAGGCGGCGTCTTCACAACAGTCTCCGATCTGGCTCTTTTTGTAGCTGCAATTGATAGCAGCGGTGTCGGCTTACCCGGTCGTGGAGTTTTGAAACCGAGTACAGTAGTGGAGATGCTCGCTCCTTCGAAGGAGACGAATGGTCAGTATGGACTTGGCTACCAAATGGCACCGTTAAAGAAAAACGGTTACTTCATAGCACACCAAGGAGCAAACGAGGGTTTTAGATCTCTTTTTTTGTTTGACCGTGAGAAACGTTCCGGAATCGTCATTCTGACTAACAGCGATGTGGGTACACGAATCGTTGCAGATATTGTTTGCGTTTGGGCAAAGTCAGTTGCCATCGAGCTCTCGAATCCTTGCCCCGATGATCTCTAAGCATAGGCCGGTAGACGATATGGTGCCCACTGCAGCTAACAGCAGCAACAACGATGCTCACTTCTTCTTAAAAAGAAATATTGTGGTCGCTCAATTGCTTTTGCCGCGTTTTGGTTTGTGCGCTCCGCCGCGAAGGAATTGCTCTGATGCGTAAAAGAATCGCAGCAATGATTCTTAACGTTACATCTCAAAAGTCATCTTTACGTAGCCGTAGCTCGAGTTATCTGAAAATTCACGCGTTATATTTTTTTTCATAGTTTGACGGAACACAAAATTAAAAAATAGTTCGCGGATGGGTTCTATTCTTAAATCGAACGTAAAAATATTTGTGTTGATCCTTTCGCCGTCAAGAAATTCAATTTTAATCGGATCAATATCGTTGCGGAAAGCAACAAATGGATCGCCGCCGGCATTAAACGAAAGGCGTCCCTGCGCATCGTAAATATTTTCTCCGTGACGGATATATTGATACTCAAAATTAAAGCGTATCCACTCGTTTATGTTATATGCTGCTCGAGTAAAAATTTCATCAGAGTTTGGTCCGATTCGATGACCGAGCAGCTGACCGAATGCAGTATACGTGTTTTTGGGATTTGTGTGAGAGTAAACGTAAGGACGAATCCGCGTGTACTCAAGAACTATTGTTAAATCGCTAATTGAAAATGGCGAATACCAAAACATACCAACTTGATAGCCGGTCTTGTTTATATAGTTCGATAAGTCCTGCAAATTGCCAAGCGGGTTATCGTCTAAAAAAAATGTTCCTTGCAATTCCAGATTTTTAATAAAGCGCGTTTGAAAATCTAACCAAAGAGCGCCGTTATCCCGGTCCTGTAAAGACATCTCTTCAAATTTGTAAAAGGCAAATGGGTTTAAATAAGCAAGGTCAATTCCTCTTCCACTATAGATTACATTTTCGCCGAGACCAAATTCAAATAAATTTTTGAAGCGGAGTTTGAAACGATTCATTGCAATATACTTTGTAAAATTCTGCGCACGCTCGGTGCTGAACTCGCCCACAGTTGACGCGAACACAGATGTGAAGTTGAATATTCCGTAATCGAAATTGATTTTAAAAAAATCCAGCACGGGATGATCGCCGGATAAAACTAATCTGCTTCCGTAGCCGTATCCAAACTTAATTTTTTCGCGTCCTATCTGAAATGAAAGTTCCATCTCTTTAACCGGCTCTGTGTAGTAGCGCAGGTATCCCTCAGTAAAATCGTAGTTGCTTATGTTCTCAATATTTTCAAGAAACTTGAAATTATATTTTAGCCGTGGGTCCAGCGTTGGAGCAAAATTTAATGATCCGCTAACACCTCCTTTTTGAACAGTTAAACTGTAACCGAGTTTATCAAACAACGTTCCTCTCATTCTAAAACCAATGTCGTAAAGTTCAGAGTTGTTAATAAATGGTTTGAAGTTTTGTCCGTAAACAGCGCGGCCCAAAATTTCTAAATAAAAGTTCGCGCCTATTCCGCGGTAAACGTATGCGTACTTTAATTTGTTGGAAAAAATATCCGAATAGTTTTTGGAAAATCCGGCGCCCGACCCGAAAAATTGAAATGTATTAGAACTGTCTGCTTCTTCGTCGTAAAACTCATCCTGATATTTTTTGAGAAGTTTTTTTTCGGTCTGGCTCAGTTCGTTTGAACTGGAGCTGATCGTTTCAAGATATTTCTTCGTTTCTGCGCGTGAGATGCTGGGGTTGTCATCGTGAATACTCTCTAAAATTTTTTTTACTTTCATTTCTTTTAAGAAAAGATATACAGGATGATCAATCGGAACATTTTCCTGCTGGGCGTACAGCGCAGCTGCAAAAAAGAATAATAATAGCAAAATGATTTTTCTTATTAACATAATTTTGTGA
>JBFLWC010000457.1:0-4189 GCA_040758415.1 Bacteroidota bacterium
ATTTCGTTGGTAGTTGGAATTGGAATGTTCACTGCTAAGATTTCTGCATATTTTTTAACCGGTTCCAGCGCAATTTTTTCCGACGCAGCTGAATCTGTTGTGCATGTTGCAGCTACTTCAATGGCTTTGTTCAGTATTTATTTGAGTGCAAAGCCTGCAGATAAATCCCATCTGTACGGTCACGGAAACATTGAATATTTTTCAGCCGGTATGGAAGGATTGTTGATTGTTATAGCCGCAATTACCATCGTGTATTTTTCAGTTGAGGATATGATAAAAGGAGTTACAACAAAAAGTTTAGATGTTGGAACATTGATTATTGCCACAGCCGGTGTGATTAATTTGTTCCTGGGTTTTTTTCTGGTACGAAAGGGAAAAGAAACAAACTCGTTAACTCTAACAGCTGACGGGAAACACGTTCTAACCGATTCCTATACAAGTATTGGAGTAGTAATAGGTTTAGTTCTGGTGCTTACTACAGGATTCGTAATAATTGATCCTCTGATAGCAATAGCAGTGGCTTTGAATATTTTATATACCGGTTCTAAGCTTATTCGAGAATCAATCGGCGGTTTGATGAATGAAACAGATACAGAAATATTACATAGAATTGTTGCAGCTCTTCAAAGTATGAAAAAAGAATTTTGGATTGATATTCATCATCTGAGATTTTGGAAATCGGGCGAAAGGGTATTTGTTGATTTTCATTTGATACTTCCCTACTATTTTTCCATCAAACAATCGCATCTTGAAGAAGAAGCTGTAGAAAAAAAATTATTAGAAATATTTCCCGCTTCAGGCGTCAAGATTCATATGGATTATTGTAAAGAGAATGTTTGCAAGTATTGCGATTTGCAAAACTGCGATGAGAGACAGGAACCAAAATCAATTCAATTTAATTGGGACACTGAAAAATTTTTGGGCGAACCAATTTATCAAGCTGAAATTATTTCTTAGCTGTTGTATTTGAGAATAGCTTTTTATTTTTTGTCAATACTTCGCGCTCCATTCTTTTTTTGTAGTTTAAAAGTTTCTTAGATAACACCGAATCTGAAAGAGCCAAAATCTGCACAGCAAGCAAGCCGGCATTTTTAGCCCCGTCAATCGCTACTGTTGCAACAGGAATACCAGCCGGCATTTGTACAATTGAAAGCAAAGAATCCAACCCATTCATAGTTTTACCGAGGATAGGAACGCCGATCACAGGCAAATGTGTATGTGCAGCAACTACTCCCGGAAGATGTGCCGCCCCGCCAGCACCTGCAATAAAAACTTTTGTGCCGTTCCTCTCTGCTGATTTTATGAATTGAACAGTTTGTTTTGGTGTGCGATGTGCTGAAAGAATTTTTATATCATAACTTACCCCGAATTCATTTAAAACCTCTTCAACTTTCTGCATAACCGGATAATCCGAATCGCTGCCCATTAGAATTGCTGCATCAATTTTTTTCATAATCGTTTCCTGAATTTTTATTTGTATAAATTGTTAATCAAAATTTACAAATCGCCTTTGATTGGACGAATTACTACTTCTTCAGAAACAAGATTACTTTTTTCTGAGTAAAATTTGTAAATCAGTTCTGCTATTTTATCAGCGCTCATCATTCGTTCAGAATATTTTTGAAGAACAGCTGTGTGCCAGATTGGTGTTGCAGTTGCGCCGGGTAAAACATTGATTACACGAATATTTTTATCACGCACTTCCTCGCGCAGAACTTTTGCATAAGCGTGTAACCCCGATTTTGACGCTGAGTATGCACTGCTGGCTGTAAAAACTTTTTGAGTAACAACCGATAGAATATTTATAATTGTTCCGGATTTTCTCTCAATCATTTCAGGCAGAACTGATTTAATGGAATAAATAGAACCGAGCAGGTTTACTTCAACAATTCTTCTAACCTCTTCGATAGAATCATCAAGCGCAGGTTTGAATGATGTAATTCCTGCATTGTTAATTAAACAATCTACCCAATAATTTTGAAAAACATTTTTGTAAAATTGATCTACAGAAGTGTAATCCGAAATATCCAATTGAACTGCTACGAAGTTATTTACGAATTCGTCAAGTTCTACTTTAACTTGCTCGAGCAGGTCAATTCTTCTCGCCGTTCCCAAGACAAGCAGACCATTTCTGGCAAATTCAATTGAAAGAGCTTTACCTATACCGGAGCTAGCACCGGTAATCCAAACGGCTTTTTTTTTATTTACTATCAAATTCTTTTTAGAGAAATGAGATTTAGAAATTCCGTTCTGGTTCTTGCATCCTCTTTGAATATTCCGTGCATCGCGCTTGTTGTTGTAATTGAGTTTTGTTTTTGAACGCCGCGCATCATCATACAGATGTGATATGCTTCTATAACAACACCTACGCCGCGCGGAGTTAAGAATTGATCAAGTGTATCTGAAATTTCTTGAGTCATTCTTTCCTGCACCTGCAGACGTTGGGCAAAAATGTCAACAACGCGCGGGATCTTGCTCAAACCAACAATTTTTCCATCCGGTATATAAGCGATGTGTACCTTGCCAAAGAAAGGCAAAAGATGATGCTCGCACATACTGTAAAAATCAATATCCTTTACCATTACCATCTCATCATATTTTTCATTAAAAATAGCACCATTCAAAACATCCTTCACATTTTTTTTGTAACCCTGCGTAAGGAACTCGTATGCTTTTGCAACTCTATGCGGCGTTCGTTTTAATCCTTCTCTGTTAGGATCCTCTCCAACTTCTTCTAAAAGATTTTTTATTCCCTGTTCAACAGTCACGTAGTTCACAATAATTCCTTCCCTTTGTATTCAACATAGTTGTTTTCAGTTTCGTAAAGTTTGATGGAGTAAAGTTCCCCGGATGGGATTTTATCGGCAAGTTCATTCCAGATTCCGATTGCAATGTTTTCTGCAGTGGGAATCTTCCCTCTCAAAAAATCAACATCAAGATTTAAATTTTTGTGATCAACTTTTCTTATAACGTTTTCTTTGATTATCTCTTTCAGTAATTTCAAATCAATCAGATACCCTGTTTGCTTATCAACTTCTCCGGCAACAACAACTTCCAGAATGTAATTGTGTCCGTGCCCGTTAGGATTGCTGCATTTTCCAAAGACCCGTTCATTCTCTTCATCGGAAAAATCTTCATTGAACAAACGATGGGATGCACTAAAAATTTCGCGACGTGTTACATAAATCATCTAAATTATTTTTCTCCCAATATTTTAATGACTTCATCAACATGCCCGGCAACTTTAACTTTTGGAAAAATGTTTTTGATCTTTCCATGTTCATCAATAATAAAAGTTGTGCGTTCAATGCCCATATATTTTTTGCCGTACATATTTTTCTCTTTCCATACCCCGTATTTTTTAACAACAGTTTTTTTCTCGTCACTCAAAAGAATAAATGGGAGCGCATATTTTTCAGCAAACTTTTTATGCGAAGCAGGTGAATCAATGCTTACACCAATAACTACGGTTTTTATTTTTTCAAATTCTGGATGAGCATCGCGAAAATCGCATGCTTCCTTTGTGCAGCCGGAAGTCATATCCTTTGGATAAAAATACAACACAACTTTATTCCCTCTGAAATCATTCAAAGAATTTTTTTTTCCGTTCCCATCCTTCAATGAAAATGACGGGGCTTTTTTGCCAGCTTTTAACATATTCTATTACTTTATCTAAGTTATAAAATTCACCTTATGCACGTTTGAGACACACTTCACATTGATTAAGGAAAAAACAATTACAATAACTTTTTCAGCGTTTCTTGAATAGCATTATAGTTCGGCTCTTCGCCTGCATTTTCTAAAACTTCTACATATTGAAGAATCCCCTTTTTATCAACTACAAAAGCCGAACGTTTTGCAACACCATTCAAATCCCATTTGCCGGGTAGCCATACATCATAAAAAGATCCGTAAGCTGGAGAAACTTCTTTATTGAAATCACTAAGCACTGGAAAATTAAATTTATGTTTCTCTACCCAAAGCTTTTGAGCGAACGGGCTATCAACACTGATCGCCAATATTTGAGCATCGAGATTCTCGTAATCTTTCATTCCATCTCTTGTTGAGCAAAGTTCTTTTTCACAGACAGATGTTCCAACTGCAGGAAAAAATAAAATCACAACATTCTTTTTTCCTTTGAAGTCTGATAAGGAAACCGATTCCTGATTTGTATTTCTTAGAGTAAAGT
>JBFLWC010000458.1:0-4040 GCA_040758415.1 Bacteroidota bacterium
AAGACAAGAAATTGGTAATCAGAACAACGTACTCGGTATTAAGTGTTTTCTGGGGAATAGCATTAGCCGGAATAGCGGTGACTGTCTTTTCTGTTTTGATGGAAATTTTCGTTGAGATACCCTCAACACTTGATGTGCCGGCTCAAATAGAACTTAAAGACAGCAACCTAATTAACAAAGCTGCAGAGAAAATTTCTTCCGAACCATTTCATGTTTCTTCCCTGTATTTAACTACAGTGTATTTAACAAAACCGAGTTCGTTGCAGAAAATTTTCTCCTCGGTATATAACCTTCTCTGGATTGTGTCGATCTTTTATTCAATTCACTTAATTAGAAGAGTGCTGAAAACGATCTACAAGGATAATGAGTTTGCCGAAAGCAATATCCGGGACATAAAAAATCTTGCAAAGATTGTCCTGTTTGCACCCTTCATATTATCAGTAATAAAATATCTGTACGTGTTGCCGGCAACCGACTTTTCGTTTACTGGCAGACAAATAGGTTTTGAGAATTTCACTATTACCCTTCGTAATTCATTCGGATATGATTTCATTATTTATGCAGTATTCGGCGGATTGATTTATATAATTGCTGCCGCTTTTGAGTACGGAAGAACATTGAAACAAGAAAACGACTTGACTGTGTGAGACATTTATGATTCGTATAAATCTTGATGTAATGATGGCAAAGAGAAAAATGTCCCTCACGGAACTAGCAGCGAAGGTAAACATTACAATGGCGAATCTTTCCGTGCTTAAAACTGAGAAAGCTAAAGCAATTCGCTTTTCGACACTCGATGCAATATGCAAAGCTCTTGATTGCCAGCCGGGAGATATTTTGGAATACACACCCGAAGAAAATAAATAATTCCATATAGTATAGTTGCTGCTGTAACTTTTTATCAGGCGTGGGTTAAGCAATCTCAGAAATCCGGCTTTAGCCACAGAAATATGGCGTTTTTTATCCAAAGGATTCTCCGTAAGGAGTCCTTCGGACCTACGGAAAAGCCAAGCATTTGTTGTTTATTCCGACGTTAGTTTTCTTCTTCCTTCACTAACTTTGTCGGTATTCCAAGCTCATCCATTTTTCTGTAAAGAGAAGAGAGCCCTATAGAGAGAGCTTTAGCGGCTTCTTCCTTGTTGTATTCGTATTTTTTAATTGTCTTTAAAATATGTTCGCGTTCAAAATTATTAAGCGCGTCTTTTAGAGAATCGGGATAACCGATCTGAATGTTTCCTCTTACGTGTTCGGCAAGATCACTAATAGTAAGATATTCTTTCGCTGCAAAAATTACAGCGCGTTCTATTACATTTTCCAATTCACGCACGCCGCCCCGCCAATCGTGAGACAATAAGACTTTCATAGTTTCGTTATCGGCACCTAAAATTTTCCTGCCTATTTCATTACAATACTTTTCGATAAAATGATTGATGAGAAGAGGAATATCTTCTCTGCGGTCGTTTAATGCAGGGAGTTTAATCTCAACAACATTTAATCTGTAAAACAAATCCTCTCTAAATTCGGCGGACTTGGTTTTTTCGTAAAGGTCCTGGTTTGTTGCAGCAATAATTCTAACATCGGTGCCTACGGCTTTAATTCCACCAACCGGAATAAACTCTTTATCTTCAATAGCCCGTAAAAGTTTTACCTGAAGATTAAGAGGCAGTTCACCAATCTCATCTAAAAAGAGTGTTCCGCCGTCTGCTGCCTTGAACAAACCCATTTTATCTTCCGATGCGCCGGTAAATGAACCTTTCTTATGACCGAATAGTTCGCTCTCAATTAAATTTTCCGAAATTGCACCGCAATTGATCGGGAGAAAAATTTTATCCTTTCTTTTGCTGTTATAATGAATTGCTTTAGCAACAAGTTCTTTTCCTGTTCCGCTTTTTCCATAAATCAGCACGTTGCTGTTTGTGGGCGCTACTTGTGAGATAGTTTCAAAAACTTTTTTCATCGAATCGCTTTTGCCTATTAGATTAATAAATCCTCTATCTGAAGAAATTCTTTGGCGGAGCGATTTATTTTCTGCTGCAAGTTTTTTGAATTCAACCAAGCGCTTGACGCGGATAATCACGTCATCAAACTCTACCGGTTTGATCAGATAATCGTAAGCACCGTGCCGGAGTGCATCAATAGCAGTTTTAACGGATGCGTATGCAGTCATAATTATAAAAAAAGTTTCAGGAGAAATTTTAGAAGCCGATTCGAGCAGCTGTATTCCATCAAGTTTTGGCATTTTTATGTCTGTAATAACAACATCAAAAAGCTGTTCTTGAATTTTCCGTAGCGCATCTTCTCCGTCTGCTGCCGCTTCGGTCGAAAATCCCTCTTCATCCAAAACCATTTTCATCGAATCGCGGATTGGTTTTTCGTCATCAACAATTAAAATTTTTGCAGACATTTTATCTCCATCAATTATTTTCGATTGGAAGAACAATTGTAAATGTGCTTCCTTCATTTAATTTGCTTCTTACTTTTATTTCTCCTTTAAACCGCTTGATGATTCCATAACTCACAGAAAGCCCGAGTCCCGTTCCTCTGCCTACATCTTTTGTTGTGAAGAATGGATCAAAAATTTTTTCAACTACAGTATCTTCTATGCCGCAGCCGTCGTCGCCAATTTCAACAATAACATTTTTTGTATCGAAGTTGGATTTTACAATAATCATCCCGTTTCCTTCAATTGCATCCAGCGCATTAATGAGAATATTTACGAACACCTGTAAAAGTTGATCTGCTGCCACATTTACATTCGGCAAAACATTTTTCAAATCGGTTTCGAACTTCACTTTGCGAACACGTTTATCATACTTTACAATTCCGAGTGCTGTTTTAATTACATCCGTAATATCTTGAGAGGATGTTTCATAACTTGGCGGGCGCGAGAAATCTACAAGTTCGCGGACTATTTTGCTGATGCGGTCAATATTCTCTTTGATATTTACAAGCTGTTCATTCATGAATTGATCATGGTTTCTTCTCTGTAGAATTTGAACAAGAGAAGAAATTGAAGTAAGAGGATTTCCAATTTCGTGCGCAACGCCAGCAGCAAGTTGACCGATGACTGCAAGTTTTTCCGATTGATCAATCTGCGCCTGCAAACGCTTGAACTCGGTATAATCTTTTATAACTATCGAGCGCCCGGCATATTCTCCGTTGCTGCCCGGAAGTTTTGAAACACTCAGGCGCACACTAATAATTTCTCCGCTCTTTGTTTTTCTTTCTGTCTCAAGAATTTTTGTGTGGCCGGCTCTCTTAACTTCTTCTTGAATGTGTTTCAGCTCATTAAAATATTTCTTTCCTTCGGGCAAAAGTAGAGATGAAGGTTTTCCCATTACCTCTTCTTCGGTGTAGCCAAAAATTTTTTCTGCGCCTTTATTCCATGCTATGAATTTCTCGTTGTTGCTTACAATCATTATTGCCTGGTCGGAAATATGAAGTATGTTTTTTAGGTATTGATCGTTCAGTTCGAGCCGGGATGCGAGACTGTCTCTGTCGTACTCGAGTTCTTTCATCTTTGTTTCTTGATGAAGCATTCCATAGCGTGCAAAAACCTGTTCTATCATATCATCAAGAAAACCGAGAAGAATTACCGGGTCGGTATTTCCCGTTGCATCATTCTCGATAAAGTTAAGAGTAGCAAATCTGCCTTGACTGAAAAGCTGGCTGACTTCTAGTAAATTCAAATTCGCTTTAGAAAAAAGAGCATGTATATCAATCAAATATTTATCGGCTGATTTATAATCATTGCTCTTGATTATTTCGATGAATGTGTTCAAACTGCTTTCTACAAACGTGCTGATCTGCGTTTCGGAAAGTTTATTCTTAAGAAGAGGAAAAATTTTAGCCGTCCAATTTTCTACTATTGCGGTAAAATGTTTTTTTATCAGTTCTATCAATAATTTTTTCATTGTGAATCATCCCCTATCAGTAAGGGGAAAAGATCTGTAAAATTCAAACGGAAGCCCTTTACAACTGTGGCGAAAATAATCAAAGTAGATTTTAATTGAAAGACAAACGGCGTACTGAGTTCCTGA
>JBFLWC010000459.1:0-2500 GCA_040758415.1 Bacteroidota bacterium
TAATGACCAAAATTATTAAAACAATTTCGGAGTGGAAGCAGTTAAAAAAATCCCCCCACCTAAATGAAAAAAAAATTGGTTTTGTTCCAACAATGGGTGCTTTGCACACAGGACATATTTCTTTGATTGAGACTTGTATTAACGAAAATGACATCTCTGTTATAAGCATTTTTGTTAATCCAACTCAATTCAACGACCCTAAAGACCTTGAAAGATATCCACGCACTTTTAAAGACGATTTACAACTGCTCGAAAAATTAAAAGTAGATTTCCTTTTTTGCCCTGATGCTAAAGAAATTTATCCGGATAATTTTAAGTATCGCTTAATAGAAGATGAGCTGAGCAAAATTTTATGCGGCGCTTTTCGTCCGGGACATTTTGAAGGAGTGTTAACAGTTGTCTTGAAGCTTTTAAATATTATTCAACCGCATCGAGCATACTTTGGTGAAAAAGATTACCAGCAGTACAAACTTATTGATGGAATGTGCAAAGCATTTTTTCTCGATATCGAAATTATACCGCGTCCAACTATCCGTGAGAAGGACGGCTTGGCGATGAGTTCAAGAAATCTTCTTCTTACAAATGAAGAAAGAATTTTAGCAGCAAATTTTCCTCGATTGTTAACTTCGGAAAAATCCACAGAAGAAATTAAAAGTGAATTAGAAAAACTGGGCTTCAAAGTAGATTACATTTCGGATCTCGAGGGCAGAAGATTTGGAGCCGTTCACATCGGTAAAGCGAGGTTGATTGACAATGTACAATTATAAAATTTTATTCAAAATAAGCGGCTCTATTGCCGCCTACAAGAGTGCATACTTGATTTCAAAACTTGTTCAAAATGGTTTTGAAGTCAAAGTGGTTACAACAGATTATGCGTTAAAGTTTATCGGCAAGGCAACGCTTGAAGGTTTGACTGGCAACCGCGTTTACACGGATTCTTTTGAAGATGGATTTGTGATGAGCCATATTAATCTTGTAAAGTGGGCAGACCTTGTTATCGTTTGTCCCGCATCTGCAAACACAATAAATAAACTCGCTAATGGAATTGCCGATAATCTGCTCACATCACTGTTTCTTGCGCACGATTGGACAAAGCCGTATCTCATCGCTCCCGCAATGAATACCTTGATGTACCAGCACCCGGCAACGCAAAGCTCGTTTAAAAAACTTGAAGAGTGGGGTGTAAAAATTTTACCGACTACCGAAGGATACCTTGCCTGCGGTGATGTAGGCAAGGGAAAACTCCTTGAGCCGGATGAAATTTATGAACGGATAATTATTTCACTTTCCATAAAAGAGAATGTAAATAGAAAATTGAAAGTGCTGGTTACATCTGGCGGAACGAAAGAAAATATTGACGGCATACGTTTTATTTCTAATTTAAGCACAGGCAGAACCGGCGCTGTGATAGCTGATTATTTTTCGAGAAGAGATCATAATGTAACTTCTCTTAATGCAAAAGACGCTGCAGCCCCATCATCTATTTGCGAAAAAATTTCTTTTGAAAGTTTTACTGATCTGAATAAAAAATTAGAAGAGCTTCTTGGCGAAAATGAATTTGATGCTGTAATTCATCTTGCAGCCGTAAGCGATTACTCTTTAGAAACAATTGAGTTGGGAGATAAAACATTTTCTGCTCCTTTGAACGATAAGATTGACTCGGATATCGAAAGGTTAAGTCTTCACTTAAAACACAATTTTAAAATAGCAGACAAATTGAAAGCTTATTCAAAAAATAAAAATCTTCTTCTTGTTCTTTTCAAATTTACCAACACATTAAACGAAAAGGATAGAATAACTGCAGTGAAAAATTTGTTTTCAAATTCTAACTGCAATTTCGTTGTGTTGAATGATCGCTCGAGCCGGACTCTGGAAAATGTTCAGAACAATTTTCAAATTTTTGATCGCACGATGAAAATATATTCATGTTCAACAGCATTTGAGTTGGCTGAAAAATTAGAATTCTTATTTGAAAACATTCATCGAGAAAAATAAAATGATTCTCTGTATTGATGTTGGCAACACACAAATTCACGGCGGGGTTTTCCAGGAAAGTGAACTAATTTCTCAATTCAGAAAAACTTCCCGTCAGCAATTCTCTTCCGATGAAATTGGAATATTTCTTCGCGCAATTTTGCGAGAAAACAAAATTGACCCGGATTTAATTGCCGGCATATCTATTTGTAGTGTAGTGCCGGATTTAAACCACTCCCTTGCAAGCGGCTGCATAAAATACTTCAACACAGAACCGTTTTTCTTAAGACCCGGAGTTAAAACCGGATTGAAAATTAAATACCGCAATCCATTAGAAGTCGGCTCCGACCGTATAGCAAATGCAATTGCTGCAATAAATATTTATCCAAACAAAAATTTAATCATAGTTGATTTCGGAACTGCAACAACTTTTTGCGTTGTAAATATGAAGAAAGAATACCTTGGCGGAATTATTCTTCCGGGTATTCGCATTTCTATGGAAGCGTTGGTAAATAAAACTGCTCAA
>JBFLWC010000460.1:0-3292 GCA_040758415.1 Bacteroidota bacterium
TCTTGCGGTAGCAGAAAAAGGAGGAGTTTTAATTTCGCCGTGCAACCAAATAAGTGGTTTATCTTGTGTTTTCATTGGTGTAAATATATGTCGGATATGACATATTATCAACTACAAAATAAAAATGAAAGGCTAACCAGCCGACGTGAAACGCTGAGTGTCTGAGAATGAATATATCTTTTTATTTCTGATTTCTGATTCCTCTTCAAGACTTGCTTATAAATTTCATAATCGCCTCGGCGCACCGTTCGCCGTCAATTGCTGCAGATACAATTCCACCTGCATAACCTGCACCTTCGCCGCACGGGAATAGTCCTTCAACATCAACATGCATTAGAGTTTCATTATCGCGTGGAATTCTTATTGGCGAACTGGTGCGTGTTTCGGCTGCAAGTATTTGCGCTTCTTCAGTAAAATATCCTTTCATTTTTTTATCAAAGATGAATAAACTTTTTCGAATGGCTTCTGCAATCTTCTTGGGAAGAATTTCATGAAGAGGAGAACTAATTGTTCCGGGTATGTACGAAGTTTTCGGAAGTGATTGTGAAAAATTCTTTTTTACAAAATCAGTAATTCGCTGCGCAGGAGCTGCCTGTGTTTTTCCTCCGGCATTAAATGCAACTCTCTCAACTTCTTTCTGAAATTCTAATCCGGCAAATACACCGAACGATTCATATTGTTTCCAATCTCTTTCGTTAATAGAAACAACCAATCCCGAATTTGCAAACTGAGAATCACGGCGTGAAACGCTCATCCCGTTCAGCACAAGTCCATCCGGTTCTGTTGATGCCGGAATGATTATTCCTCCCGGACACATACAAAAAGAATAAACGCCCCGCTCATCAACTTGACAGGCTAAACTGTAACTTGATGGCGGTAAATTCGGATTACGATTTTTTTTGTGATATTGAATTTCGTCAATCAACTTTTGCGGATGCTCTATGCGTACTCCCATTGCAAATTGTTTCGCTTCAATTTTGATTTTGTTCTTGTTTAACAGATAAAAAATGTCGCGCGCCGAATGTCCCGTTGCTAAAACAACAGCATTGCCAAAAAATTCTTTTTCACCGTTTACGATAACACTTTTCAATTTGTTACCCTCGCAAATAAAATTTGTAACGCGCGAATCAAAATAAATTTCTCCACCGCAATTCAAGATTGTTTGATGGATTGCACTGACAACTTTCGGTAATATGTTCGAGCCGATGTGGGGGTGAGCATCAATTAAAATTTCTTTTGGCGAACCGTGTTGAACAAGAATGTTTAATATCCGGTTTACATCTCCTCGTTTTGTTGAGCGTGTATAAAGTTTTCCATCGCTGTATGTTCCGGCGCCCCCTTCGCCAAAACAATAATTCGAATCGGTATTGACCACACCAAATTGTTGAATAGCACGTAGATCTTTACGGCGTGCTTGCACATTCTTACCGCGTTCAAAAATAATCGGTTTAATACCAAGCTCTATTAATCGCATTGCAGCAAACATACCGGCAGGACCCATTCCAACAATCAAAACTTTTTTATTCTCTTTAACAGGCAAAAAATTTATCGGAGAGAAAATATCCGCCGGTTCTTCATTGATATAGACAAGAGACTTTGTTCTGTAAACCGGATTCCTGCTTCGCGCATCAACAGAGCGGCGAAGAATTTGAACCGCAGTAATTTCTTCAACATCGAGTTTGAGTTTTTGTGCAGCTAGATTTTTTTGGTAGGTGTAATCATTAATAAAATCCGGCGGAATTACAAGCTCTATCTCTTTTTTCATGTTGTCCCCTCTTATGGAGAAATTTTTTAATTGAGAACCTACCTGCTTTCAGGCAGTATCTCAATTAAAAAATATAACGAACACCAACTTGCCTACCGGCAGGCCGGAAGGATTAATTGTGCCATCAAGTGAACCTAACAATATAATGATGCCGATTAATAGAGATAAAATCCCTAATGAATAAAGTAATAGTTTCTTGTGTCTAACCGGTTTGGTCGAAAGAAAAGAAAAAGTACTGTTTAACCTTTTGTATAATTCCTTCTCTTTGGCACAGCTGTAAAACAAATAAAATCCGTTTAGAATTAATGCACCCGCTATGATGTAACTGATCATCGCTTCCTTAAGTATGATTGAGAGAAATAAAGTAAAATTTCAAATCCATGAAAAAACATTGCTCTTTTCATCTGTTGTATTTTTCTTAATCATTTTGACAAACAATTCTTCTAACGAGTGAGAATTAATATCTGAGGATTCAATAGAGAATTGCTTCTTTAAATCTTCAACAGTCCCGTGAAATTGATTTTCCCCCTTGTGTATAATTATTATTTCATCACAAATGTCTTCAACTGTTCCCAATTCATGTGAACTAAAAAAAACAGTGCCCCCGTTTTGTACAAATGCACGTAGTAATTTTTTGGTCTGGTTAGCAGAAATTGGGTCTAAACCTTCAAGAGGTTCATCTAGAACCAATAATTTGGGCTTGGGCAAAATTGCAGCGGCTAATGAGATTTTTTTTCTCATTCCTTTGGAATAAGTTTTTATCAATTCCTTCGGTTTTTCCATCAGATCAAAAAAATCTAATAATTCCTTTATCCTTGTTTGAGCCGTTTCTTCATCCATCTCAAACATAATTGCTACAAAATCTAAAAATTCTTTTCCGGTCAAATATTCAAGATAAGATGGTTTTTCAAGTACAAAACCAATATCCCTTTTATAAGCCCAATCACCTTTTTTAATTTCTTCTCCAAAGACTTTAACTCCTCCAGAATTGGGAACGAGTAAACCGGAGATAATATTTATGGTCGTAGATTTACCAGCTCCATTTATTCCAATAAAGCCGGTTAGTTTACCTTGTACAACCGATATATTCAGTTCATTTAAGGCAGTTATTTTCTTTTGGTATATTTTAGTTGCATTAAAAAACTCTATCGCTTTCATAATATTTTTTCCATAATTATTTCAAACCGCCTCAACATTATTGTTTTAAAGAATGGCACAATTGCCTTAAAATATAGGATCAACGTAAATATCATAAATGCAATTGACCAATAACCAATTTTATCGAAAATAAAATAAGTTGCATAAAAAGTGATATTTCCCAAAACAAATAAAATAGCACCACTGACCAGTTCAGGCTCAGCCGTCTTTAGAAAATAAAATAATAAAAGAAAGTACCCGCTAAGAATAACTATGCTTACAAAAATTAAACTAAAGAACGTGTTCACAATTTGAATGCTTGTTAAGCAACTAAAAACCAAAGTCATAATTATTGATATCATCGAACTTATAACCAAATATTTAACTGAA
>JBFLWC010000461.1:0-4911 GCA_040758415.1 Bacteroidota bacterium
AAAAAGAAATCTATTTTCTAATTAGAGAAATTAACAGAACTCAAAAAACGATCTTCCTTTTAGCAACTTCGAACATAACCGAAGCGCTTTTTTTGTCAGACAAAATTTATTTGATGAAAAAAAATCCCGGCGAAATCATTTCCGTGTTAGATGTTGATCTTCCTGCCGAAAGAAATGAATCTACAATTGAATCGGAAAAATTTATTCACCTCAGAACTCAAATTGAAAACTCTTTCAAAAAAATCGGGTCGCAAACGCTGTTCAATATTTCTATCTAAAATGGATTTGAACTTATGAAAGAAAAAATTGAAAAACTTGAAAAGCTGCGCGAAGAAGCAAAACTTGGCGGCGGACAGGATAAAATTACAGCACAGCATGAAAAAGGAAAATTAACAGCTCGCGAACGTATTCAACTTTTGGTTGATGAAGGCAGCTTTCAAGAAATAGATATGTTTGTTAAACATCGCTGCAATGATTTTGGGCTGGATAAACAGCGCGTTGCCGGAGATGGTGTTATTACCGGCTTCGCAAAAATTGATGGGAGACAGATTGCACTCTTCAGTCAAGACTTTACAGTATTCGGTGGTTCGCTTTCCGAAACGCACGCTGAAAAAATTTGCAAAGTAATGGATATGGCGATGAAGATCGGCATTCCGATAATTGGATTGAACGATTCGGGTGGTGCACGCATTCAAGAAGGTGTAGTTAGTCTTGGCGGATACGCGGATATTTTTCTGCGCAACACGCTCGCATCCGGTGTGGTGCCGCAAATTTCTGCTGTGCTGGGCCCGTGCGCAGGCGGTGCGGTTTATTCGCCGGCTATTACAGATTTTATTTTTATGGTAAAGAACACCAGCCACATGTTTGTAACAGGTCCTAATGTTGTTAAAACCGTAACTCACGAAGAAGTAAGTTTTGAAGATCTTGGCGGTGCGGAAACCCATGCTTCCAAAAGCGGTGTTGCTCACTTTGTTTTTGACAACGAGGTGGAAGTTATTGAAAACCTCAGAAAGCTCTTAAATTTTCTTCCACTTAATTGGCAAGACCTGCCGCTTGAGAAAGAATTTGATTTCACAAAAAACTTTACAGAACAAAAGTTAGATGAAATAATTCCGGACAATCCAAACAAACCGTACGACATCAAAGAAATTATCACTCTTTTGTTAGACGGTGGAGATTTTCTCGAAGTCCATTCAAACTATGCTCAAAATATTATTGTTGGTTTTGGAAGAGTCGGCGGCATGTCGGTTGGTGTTGTAGCCAATCAACCGGCTGTGCTTGCCGGCGTTTTAGATATTAACGCTTCTGTAAAAGGCGCGCGGTTCATTCGCTTCTGCGATTCATTCAATATTCCTCTGTTAATTCTCGAGGACGTTCCTGGATTTTTGCCCGGCACAGAGCAAGAATGGAATGGAATTATACGGCACGGTTCAAAATTACTCTTTGCATTTTGCGAGGCGACCGTTCCTAAAGTTACTGTTATAACACGCAAAGCTTATGGCGGTGCTTACGATGTAATGAATTCGAAACACATCAGAGGTGATTTTAACTTTGCTTGGCCCAGTGCAGAAATTGCGGTTATGGGACCGAAAGGTGCAGTCGAGATAATATTCAAAAAAGAAATTGCATCGGCAAAAAATCCCGAAGAAAAATTGAACGAGATGCTTTCCAATTACATTGAAAAATTTACAAACCCATATATTGCCGCCGAGCGTGGTTACATTGATGAAGTTATTATTCCGCGCGAAACCCGCACAAAAATTATTCAGTCCTTCCAGCTTCTGAAAACCAAGGTTGATATTAATCCGAAAAAGAAGCACTGCAACATTCCGTTGTGAGTGGTTCTTAGAAATGCTGTAGGTAACTTGACAAAAACATTTCAGCAGATTAACTTGCGAGCAAAATTTAAGCAAACGGAGTCTGTGTGAAAAAACTGCTATTCCTACCGATAATATTATTTATCTTTTTTCTTTCCTCTTGTAGTATTTTCAATTCATCAAGCAGACACCAATCAGAAGTTTTTAAAGACACAACAAAAATTGCAGAAGCTCCATCGGGTGTCAATAGTTTGTTAGAAAGCGCACGCCGCGATTATGTGGACGCGTTATATCAACAAAAACTAGGCTTCAAAGTCGAGTCGTTAAATTATTTTGAATCGGCTTTATCAACTATTAATAAGCTCAGTTATTATCCGGATATAGAAGAAAATGCAGCTTATGTAGAATTGGAAAATTCTATTGTAGAAGATTATCAAAAGTATATTGAGAGTTTAGAAGAGCTGCCGGAAAATGCATCAATTACCGCCTTTGAAGAATGGATGAACAAACGCGTTCCGGATGTTATCCCTGCAGAAGAAGACAGTGCTAAAGTTGAAAAAGTAAACAGCGTTACAGTTGTAGTGGGAGATTTTCCTCTTGAGGTTAACCGATATGTTGAACAGTATATTGAATATTTCACCGGAAGGGGAAGACATTACATTGAAAGTTGGTTATCGCGTTCGGGGAAATATTTTCCACTTATGGCTAAAATTTTTGCCGAAGAGAAAGTGCCGCAGCAACTAATTTTTTTGAGTATGCCGGAAAGCGGTTTAAATCCTTTTGCTCGTTCCTGGGCAAGAGCAGTAGGACTTTGGCAGTTTATTAGAGGCACAGCAAGGTTGTATGATCTCAATATCAATTTCTATATTGATGAAAGACGCGACCCGGAAAAAGCTACACGCGCTGCAGCAAAACATTTGAGAGATTTATATTATTCGTTGGGTGATTGGAATTTAGCAATGGCAGCGTATAATTCCGGCGAGGGAAGAGTTCGTAGAGCTATCAGAAAATCAGGCTCGAGTGATTTCTGGCGGATTCGACCTTACTTGCCAAGAGAAACACGAAACTATGTTCCTCAATATATTGCTGTTACTTTGATTGCAAGTCAACCTGAAAAATACGGCTTTACAAATATCCAATATGAAAAACCACACGAGTACACAATTCATAAAATAAAAGATGCCATTGATTTGAGTGTATTAGCAAAGTGTGCAGGAATAAGCGTTGAATTATTACGCGATATGAATCCGGAATTAACCCAGAACAGTATACCGGCAGATTTTGGGGGTTCCTCCGAAGGAGTCCATTCGGACATTTCTGCGGGAGAAGATGGCTATCCGCTCCGTGTTCCCACAAAATCTTATGATGCTTTTGTTGAGAATCTTAACAACATTCCCGATGATGCTAAGATTCAACATGTAATTCATACTGTTCATCAAGGGGAAAGATTATCTGAAATCGCATCAAAGTATGATGTGAGTATTTCTATGCTTGCAGATCTAAATGGAATTTCTACAAGAGCAAAACTTCACGCCGGTACCGAACTGAAAATTCCAACATCGAATTTTAGCCAGGACGATCTGGCTATTAACACCGATATTCTTCCCGCCATTGAAGAAGAGATGAAAACACTGGATGAAAATCCATCATACAAACTGCAAATCACTAATGGTGTAGATCAAAATAAATTTATGGAGATCTACAACGGTATGACTGGCGATTCGATTAAATACCTGGCTCCGGAAGGAAAATCTGCAGTTAAATACACCGTTAAGAGCAAAGATAATTTGATAGATATTTCCGACTTGTTCAAAGTTCGTGTATCAGACATCAGAAACTGGAACAACTTACCTTACACGTCTACTGTTCGTGTAGGACAAGAATTGACTATTTACGTCCCGAACGAAAAACTTGATTACTATTCTTCGATTGATAAAATGAACGAAGGGGAGAGAAACAAATTATTGTTTGTTAATTCGGGAGATACATGGATTGAACATAGAATTAGAAACGGCGAATCATTATCAAGTATTGCCGCAAGGTATAGTGTTTCAATTTCGCAGATAAAAGAATGGAATAATTTAAAGAGCAATCGGCTTGTGCGCGGTAAGAAGTTAATGATTTATTCGGGCGACAATAAAAAATTAGCAGGCAGCAGTTCGGTTGACGGAAGAACAACTAAGTATAAAGTTAAGAAAGGGGATTCGATAGGTAAAATTGCAGAAAAATTCGGCGTTACAGTAATGCAAATACGTAGATGGAACAAACTGAATTCTAATAAAATTGTAGCCGGAAAAATATTGACTGTTCATGGGAAAGATATTACCAGTTCGTTGGGCGATAACACAACAAGAAAAGATGCAAATATGTTGCGGTACACTGTTAAACCAGGCGATTCGATGAGTGAAATTGCTGAAATGTTTAAAGTATCTGTAGAAGAGATTAAGAAATGGAATAACCTGAAGACTAATAAGTTAATAAGCGGCAAAGCAATTGCGATTTATTCAGACGTAGATGCGTCAAGAGCTCTTAGAGTAAAAAATAATTTACCGAACAAGTCTAAAAAGAATGATCAAAAAGATGATGGTCGAATAATAATTCATAAAGTAAAGGATGGCGAATCACTCTGGACAATAGCAAAAAATTATAAAGTTCACGTAGCTGATTTAATTGCCTGGAACAATTTAAATGGCGACCGCGTTAAAGTTGGTCAGCGTCTGAAAATTCAAAACTGAGTTAGTTCTTTAAATAAAGCCCCCTCCATCTCCCCCAAAGGGGGAGAGAAAAATGCTTGGTCGGAGTATTGACTCCGACTTGCGCTGAATGATACTCCGACCCAAGGGTCGGTGTATTTAACGTCCTCCCCTTTGGCATAGCCACTATGTGGGGAGGATTTAGGTGGGGCGAATAAATAAAAGCTGTTAGGGGTGTCCCAATTGTTATCGGGACTGAGAGTACACCCTAGAACCTGATCTGGATAATACCAGCGTAGGAAAACGGAATAGGAATGATTAAGTGTGCCGTTCCTACTTTGCCCAAAAGGCAAGGTTCTAGGACGGCTTTTTTATTTCTCATAATCCAAAAAGAGAGGTAT
>JBFLWC010000462.1:0-8558 GCA_040758415.1 Bacteroidota bacterium
ATTAATCCTAAAAAAATTATGCTTTCATTTTTCGTGAACCTGGTTTAACAAGTGGAATATTTTGTTTGCAAAGAGGGCAATTCTCAGGCAAGTAAGAAACAACATCCAGTTGCAGAGTGCTGAATTGTGGTACATCAAATCTGACCTTATTATTGCTTCTGTCAACTATAAATCCAACTCCTGCAACAATACCTCCGTTCTCTTTCACAATTTCCATGACTTCAAAAACAGAACCGCCCGTTGTAACAACGTCCTCGCACACTAAATACTTTTTCCCTTCTTCGATTTGAAAACCGCGTCTAAGTGTGAGAGCTTTATCTTCCCGTTCTGCAAATATAGATTTAGTTCCGAGAAGCCGCGCTACTTCCTGCCCAACAACAATTCCTCCTATTGCAGGAGAGATCACAGAATTAATTTCAAAAGTTTTGAAATACTCTGCAATCAATCCACAAATTTTTTCGTTGTATAGCGGATACTGTAAAACAAGTGCGCATTGAAAGTACTGGCTGCTGTGTTTTCCTGATGTTAATAAAAAATGCCCATTCAAAAGGGCATTTGTTTTTTGGAAAATTTCGAGGATGTCTTTATTTGTCATTGTCTAATTGTGTCAATTGTTTGTGCAAGTTTGAAGTCGTTTTCGGTTACCCCGCCGCTGCTGTGAGTTGACAAAGTAATTTTCACTTTGTTCCATGAATGGAGGAGCAAATCGGGATGGTGATCCATCTTCTCGGCTTCAATACCAATTTTCAGTAGGAATGCTAATGCATCTGAAAAGCTCTTCAACTTAAATTCCTTTTCTATAGAATCATTTATGAAGAACCAACCGTTTACTTGTTCCAAATATTTTTTAATCTCTTCTTGCCTAAGTAATTGCATATCAATCAGTTTCTAGATTCATTAAACAGTTTTTTTCTCTTGATTATCCTGCTCTTCAGGTTCAGCAGCTTTGTCATGAACAAAATATAGTTCGTCGCTATTCTTCTTACTTTTCACAATTATTTTATCACCTTCTTTAAAATGACCAAGCAGTAATTCCTCCGCTAATGGGTCCTCAACATATTTCTGAATTGCGCGCTTTAATGGTCTTGCTCCGAATTTTGGATCAAATCCTTTTTCTGCTAAAAATTCTATTGCTGATTTATACAACTCGATGCTCATCTTGTTGTCGCTTACATTTTTTATTAGTTCTTTCATCTCAATAGCGATGATCTTTTTGATATCTTCTTTATCAAGATTTCGGAAGACAATTGTTTCGTCAAGACGATTTACAAATTCCGGGTTAAAGAGTCTCTTCATTGCATCTTCGACAGTATTTTTGAGATGAGAATATTGATCTGCTTCAGTATCGCCGCTAAAACCGAATCCGCCTGTTGTTTTAATATCGCGCGTTCCTACATTAGATGTCATAATAATAATTGTATTCTTAAAATCAACTTTACGACCAAGACTATCTGTAAGAATTCCGTCGTCCAGAACTTGTAACAAAATATTAAATACATCCGGATGTGCTTTTTCAATCTCATCAAATAGAACGACCGAATAAGGTTTTCTTCGGACGCGTTCTGTGAGTTGACCTCCTTCTTCGTAACCCACGTATCCCGGGGGAGCTCCTACCAAACGGGATACTGCAAATTTTTCCATATACTCACTCATATCAATTCGAATCAAAGCTTCTTCAGAATCGAATAAATAACGTGCGAGTTCTTTTGCTAATTCTGTTTTGCCAACTCCTGTGGGACCAAGAAATATAAATGATCCAATTGGTTTTGATGGACTTTTTAAGCCGGCGCGTGTTCTACGAATTGCTTTAGTGAGTCTTGAAACAGCTTCATCCTGACCAACAATTCTTCCTTTTAATGCTTCTTCCATCTTCATCAGTTTTTCGGATTCAGCTTGAACAACACGAGTAACGGGAATTCCGGTCATCATGGAAACAACTTTTGCGATGTCGTCTTCACTCACATCATAAACTATATCTTTTGTCTTTGCGTCCCATTCTCTTTTTGCAATTTCAAGATCGGATTGCAGTGTTCTCTCTTTGTCGCGTAATAGTGCAGCTTCTTCATAATCTTGCTGTTTGACCACTTGAATTTTTAGCTGCTTAATTTTTTCTACTTCTTCTTCTAATTTAAGAACCTCTTCAGATACTGTGAAGTTACCCAGGTGCACCCGCGAACCGGCTTCATCTAGAACGTCAATCGCTTTGTCGGGCAGATGTCGGTCTGTTATGTATCTTTCACTCAAGCGCACTGCTGTTTCAATAGCTTCTGTTGAGTATTGAACGTGGTGGTGTTCTTCGTATTTGAATTTGATGTGTTCGAGAATCTGAATTGTTTCATCAACCGAAGGCGGGTCAATCATTACTTTTTGGAAGCGTCGGTCGAGAGCGCCATCTGTTTCAATATATTTACGATACTCATCCAGTGTTGTAGCGCCAATGCATTGAATGTCTCCGCGTGCGAGCGCCGGCTTAAACATGTTTGAGGCATCGAGCGAGCCGGAAGCTCCGCCGGCACCAACAATTGTGTGCAGCTCGTCAATAAATAAAATTACATCATCTGCTTTTTCAAGTTCGTTCATCAAAGCTTTCATCCGTTCTTCAAACTGCCCGCGATATTTTGTTCCGGCTACTAATCCAGCCAGGTCCAAAGTAACAACTCTCTTCTCTTGCAAAATCCTCGGAACTTTCTTTTGAATAATTCTTAATGCCAATCCTTCTGCAATTGCGGTTTTTCCAACACCCGGTTCGCCAATTAAAACAGGATTGTTTTTCTTTCTTCGACTCAGAACCTGCGCAACACGTTCAATTTCTTTCTCGCGGCCAATGACAGGGTCAAGTTTATCTTCGATAGCAAGTTTTGTAAGGTCGCGGCCAAAGTTATCTAATACAGGTGTTTTTGTTTTTTCAACTTTTTTAGCGGTTGAAAATGGCTGCTGTGCTGCAGCTCTTGCGGGTTCTTTGCTGCTTAAAATGTTATTTAACTCTGCACGTGCATTATCGTATGTTACATTAAATTGATGAAGGATTTGTGTGGCAATGTTATCTTCATCGCGCAAAAGCGAAAGGATAATATGCTCTGTTCCAATAACATCTGATTTATAAATCTTGGATTCGATCTGTGTAATTTTTAAAACTTTTTCGGCTTGTTTTGTTAACGGAATATTTCCAATCGTAAGAGTACCGCCGGATGTACGAACAGTATCTTCAATTGCTTTTTTTAGTTTTACTAAATCAACGTCAAGGTTACGCAAGATTCTAACAGCAACACCCTGTCCTTCTCGAATAATACCAAGTAAAAGGTGTTCTGTACCAATGTAATCGTGCCCAAGCCGTAGTGCTTCTTCGCGGCTCAACCTTATAACTTCCTGCACACGCTCTGAAAAATTTCCTTCCATCTCTCTCTATTCCTTTATTATTGTATCTGTATAAACAGTAAAGTTGATCAAATTGTTTCTTACGCAAATATATAGATTGATTCTGCTCATATCAAGGAAGACAATATGAGAAGTCTGATGTTAGAAGTTAGGAGGTGTTATTGGCTTTTTTAACATCGTATATTTTTTGAGCATCGGAGATTTTTAATACAACTTTGTAGGTCGATCCGCCGGTGGATCGGCCTACAAGGTTGTGCTGAAAGTTTATGTTATGCTTGGAAGAGAAGTTACAATCCCGCACAGCGGGATTAACGAAGAAAAAACCCCAGGCAATTACGAAGTGAAATTCTCCGTAGAGACGTTGCATGCAACGTCTCTACCGAGCTTCACTTTTTATTCCTTTGTTTTGCTTGATGCAGTATTGACATTTCTTATCGCTGCTTCAATTTCATCCCAAAGTTCATCGGGTATAGATTCAAGCATATTGAATTGTCCGGCACCTTTTAACCATTCGCCGCCGTCAATAGTAATAACTTCGCCGTTAATGTAAGCAGAGTAATCGGAAATTAAGTAGGCAGCAAGATTAGATAATTCCTGATGTTCACCAACCCGTTTAAGAGGCACTTTTTGGGCAAGGTCAAATTTGTCTTTCAAATCTCCGGGCAGTAATCTATCCCACGCGCCTTTTGTAGGAAACGGTCCGGGTGCAATTGCATTAAAACGAATACTATATTTTGCCCATTCTACTGCTAAAGAACGTGTTAATGCTAACACTCCTGCTTTAGCGCATGCAGAGGGAACAACATAAGCTGATCCGGTCCAAGCATAAGTTGCAACAATATTCAGAACGGCTGCACTTTGTTTTTTTGCTATCCAATTTTTTCCAAAAGCTAATGAACAATTATAGCTGCCTTTAAGCACAATGTTAATTATTGTGTCAAAAGCCCTGTTGGATAAACGTTCTGTTGGGCTGATGAAATTGCCTGCTGCATTATTTATAAGAACATCAACTTTGCCAAATTTTTCAATCGAAGTATTGAGTAGCTGTTCAACTTCTTTGTAATCTGTTACATCGCATTTTACGGGAAGAACTTTTCCTTTGGTTTTTTCTTGCATCTCAAGAGCGGTCTTTTCAAGGACTTCAAATTTTCTGCTTGCAATTACAATGTCTGCACCTAATTCAAGAAAATATTCTCCCATTGCTTTGCCCAATCCTGTTCCCCCGCCGGTGATAACTACAACCTTTTCTTTTAGAGAATCTTCTTTCAGCATCCGTCCTATATAATTTTTGTTCATTTTTATCTCCTAGTGTATTTGATTAAAAAGTTTTTAAGAGAACTAATAGTATGTATAAATATGGTTCTACCGTTAATTGTGTGTAAAGTTTGAAATCGCTAATCCCGTAGGGATATAATATTGGTAGAAATATTTTCCCGAAGGGATGGGACCTCACAAAATATTAACAGTTAAGTCCCGCTAGGGACGAAATATTGTTATTCCGGTTCTTTTAATATGTACCGTTCATCAAATTCAACATCATAGTTTTTGAGAAATGATTTATACTCTTCCATAAAGGTTATCTTTTTATGATGCTGCTCTTGATTCTTTATGTAGTTGATTACTTTCGATAAGTGCGAATGACTGTATGAGAATGCTCCATATCCTTCCTGCCACTCAAATTTTGAGCGAGTAAACTTCTTTTCATTAATCCATTTTGATGAACTACCTTTTATATCCTGAACCAAATCAGATAACGATTGATGGGGTCTGTAACCGATTAGTATATGAACATGGTCAGCTACTCCATTAATTATAACTAATTTGTGTCTTTGTGTTTGAATAATTCCTGTGATGTATTTATACAATTCATCCTTCCATATATTGTCAATCATTGCCTTTCTATATTGCACGGAAAAAATTATCTGTATATGAATTTGTGTATAGGTGTTACTCATTGTTGTTAAAAATATCTCGTCCCTATGGGACTATTTGATTTTGTTTGATTTTTTTTCTACCAATATTCAGTCCCTAACGGGACTATCATTCTTTACGAACCTGCCTGTCGACAGGTTGGTTTATATGGCTTTCATATCCAAAGTACCGAAAGCTGTGAGGATGCTGTGCATTTCCTTTGGACAATCAACGATAGAATCGAGATATCTAAAAGCAATATTTATTTGCTTCAATTAATTTAGCTGCAATACTTCTGCGTAATTTAGTTGTGTTAATAGCTTCAAATTTGGTAAAACGTTTCAACCCCAGCATCAACATTTTTAATTCATCTCCTTCTGCAAAAGAAGAGATTGCATGTTTGCCGTAAAGATTTATTTTATCTATAGCATCGCTAATATAAACCTGAGTCATCTCAACATATGGCTGCAACTCCAATTCACTTTTTGTTCCGGAAAGTTTAATAGTTCTAAGGTATGCAGATTCACACGCAAAGACTTCTATCATCATATCGGTTACGTTCATAATTAGTTCCTGCTCATCTTTTAATTTCTGCATTAATTTTTGAACCGCGCTTCCGGCAATTATAAGAATTGCTTTCTTCGCATTTTGAATGGCTTTATATTCAGCTGAGAGCAGACCATCTGAACTCCCACTAAATTCGGGAACAGACATTAATTCTTTTTGAATTGCCATTGCAGGACCTATTAGATCAATTCTACCTTTCATCGAACGTTTCATCAACATATCTACTGTTAAAAGCCGGTTAATTTCATTCGTCCCTTCAAAGATTCTGTTGATGCGCGAGTCTCTATAAGCTCTTGCAGCCGGATATTCTTCCGAGTATCCATATCCCCCGTGAATCTGTACGGCTTCATCAACAACATAGTCGAGCATTTCAGAACCATAGACTTTTAACATAGCGCATTCGATTGCGTATTCTTCGGCAGCATTTAAAGCAGCTTCTTCGTATTTACTTCCTTTAGCTTGAAGCTCTTTAATTTTTCTATTAATTAAATCACTCACTCTATAAGTAGCGGATTCAGAAACGAAAATTTTTATTGCCTGTTCTGCAATCTTATGTTTGATTGCACCGAATGCGGAGATCGGCTGCCCGAATTGTTTTCTTTCATTAGCATAGGCAATTGCAGTTGATGAAACTTTTTTTGCACTACCTGTTGTCATCGCACACAGTTTAAATCTGCCGATGTTCAGGATGTTGAATGCAATGTAATGTCCTTTGCCAATTTCACCGAGTATGTTTTCAACCGGTACTTTAACGTTATCCAAGAAAAGAGCGCGTGTAGAAGAACCTTTGATTCCAAGTTTATTTTCTTCCTGTCCTCGATTGAATCCATCGGAGTTCGCATCAATAATAAAACAGGTAAATTTATCACCGTCAACTTGAGCAAAGGTTATAAGTATGTCTGCAAATCCTCCATTTGTAATCCACATTTTTTGTCCGTTAAGAATGTAGTACTTTCCATCACTTGTAAGTTTAGCTGTGGTTTTAGCAGAGAGTGCATCGGAACCGGAGGTCGGTTCGGTTAAACAGTAAGCAGATTTTAGTTCACCGCTTGCCAGTTTTGGTAAATATTTTTTCTTTTGCTCATCCGTTCCATAATAAAGTATTGGTAGTGTACCGATGCCTGTATGAGCTGCAAATGAAACTCCAAATGAATGACTGGCGCCAAGTTCCATAGCGAGAGCCGTGTTTGTATTAAAATCTTCACCCAGCCCTCCGTATTCTTCGGGTATAGAAGTGCCGAGCAGACCAAGTTCACCGGCTTTCTCCAATAAATTAACGGTAAGATTTGGTTCCTGTTTATCAATAGCATCCAATTTAGGCCAAATTTCTTTTTCGACAAATTCACGAGCGGCATCTGCCATCATTCTTTGTTCTTCTCTGAGTTCTTCAGGAATAAATACATATTGCAAATCTGTTTCTTTAATAAGAAACTCTCCCCCTTTTAATACTTCCGTTTTGATTGTTTCGTTTGACATTGGAATTATTCCCTTTTTGTTATTGATTTTTATTTAGATAGAAATTAATTCAACAATTCATAAATAGCTGCAACGCCCTGCCCACCGCCGACACATGCGGTTACCATTCCGTATCTCTTTTTTCTTCTTCTTAATTCGTTCAGCACCTGGATAGTTAGTTTGGCACCGGTGCAGCCAAGCGGATGACCCAATGCAATTGCCCCGCCGTTCACATTTATTTTTTCCATATCTAATTTTGCTTCTCTAATTACAGCCAATGATTGCGAAGCAAACGCCTCGTTTAGTTCAATCAAATCAATATCGTCTAATTTCATACCGGCTTGTTTTAATGCTTTCGGAATAGCTTCAACAGGACCTATCCCCATAATTCTTGGATCTACACCAGCCAGTGCATAACTTTTCAATTTTGCAATTGGAGTCAAGTTTAACTCCTTCACCATACTTTCAGACATGATTAAAACAAACGCAGCTCCATCCGAAGTCTGAGATGAATTGCCAGCCGTAACAGTTCCGTTAGCTGCAAATACCGGTTTTAATTTTGCTAAGGCATCCAAAGTTGTATCTGCTCGCGGACCTTCATCGGTATCAACAACATATTTTTTAATTTTTCTTTTTCCTCCTTCAAGATAAACATCCTCAACTTCGATTGGAACAATCTCTTCTTTAAAGTATCCTTGTTTAATAGCATTAACGGCTTTTATATGAGAGCGGTAAGAAAATTCATCCTGATCCTGGCGTGATATTTTATAATCGCGCGCAACTTCTTCTGCGGTTAATCCCATACTTAGATAATACTCTGGATGTTGTTTGGCAATTTTATAATTAGGAGAAATTTTCCATCCAGCAGTTGGAACAAGAGACATTGATTCTGTACCGCCGGCAATAATGCAATTTGCAATTCCCGAGCGGATTTTAGAAACTGCAATTGCAATTGTTTCTGCGCCGGAAGCACAATAGCGGTTCACCGTCATACCCGGTATTTGCATAGGCAGGCACTGAAGCGCAATCATTCTTCCAATCTGCAGTCCCTGTTCAGCTTCCGGGACAGCGTTGCCAACAATCAGATCGTCAATGCGGTTGGGATCGAGTTGCGGGACTTTACCGAGTAAATATTTTATCACATCTGCAGCCAAATCATCCGGACGGTAATTACGAAACCCGCCTTTTTTTGCTTTGCCAACCGCCGAGCGGTAACCGGTTACAAGATAAGCTTCATTCATATTTTTTTT
>JBFLWC010000463.1:0-3113 GCA_040758415.1 Bacteroidota bacterium
ACCGCACACATATATTTTGTCGCTTTTGTTTTTTATTCTCTTTCTTTTGCACAATCGGGCAGGGACAGCTTAAATTTTTCGCAACAAGATTTTAACGACAGATTAATAACAAATAATTTTAATAAGCAACTCAATACGTACAACTTCAATACGGTTATTAAACATTTTTTTAATTCGGATAAATTCTTTTTCGGAATAAGTGAAAATTTTAACTCGGTGATTACAAAATCAACGGCAAAGAATGTTAGAGACGAACAGTATCTTTGGGCAATAGCTCAATACAATCTTTCAGAAAAACTTAAACTTGGATTAATGCTCAACAACAACATTTTTACAGACGATCGCCAGCTTGCAATTAATAAAGCTTCAGTACTCACTACTTCGCTATACGCAAAATTTTTTCCTGCAGAAAATATTGAAATATCTCCATCCGGCGGCTTTTCACAAAACAGTCAGATTGGCGAAAAAGATAACGGATTTATTTATGGAGTTGAAGGAAATATTGATAAATATAATGCCGGTGATTTTGATCTCTCTTCATCTATGAAGTTTCAAAACGAAGATATATCGCCGCGCAAAAATACGCTTCGGTTTATCAGTTTTGATGCAAATAATTTTTTTGAAGAAAGTTTTAACAACACAATCTCTGCTTACTATTCCCAGCAGAGAAAAGATTTTTATTTTATTGCAGAACCAATCACCGCTTCAGAATTCAACATAACAAATAATATTCAAAGCAGAACGGAATCGAACTATTTCATTCAAGACAGAGTAAGATTTGCCCCGGAGTATTCTTCCTTTTCTTTCGATCTTCAAGGCAAAATAAGCTGGCGGGGTATTGACCGGAGCACACGATACATTTCTATTACGAACATCGCTAACACCAATTACGACACACGAATTGAAGAATTCAGGATTGATCTTGCTTCTACCGCAGATTATACGGCAGATAATTTCAAGTTCTCTTTGCGGTTTTCATATTCTGAAAGGGACGAGAAACACCAACAGAAAAAATATGAAGGAATAAGCAGCATTCTACTTGACGAGCGGGAAAAAATTGAACAACAAAAGAACAACACATCTCAGCTCGCAAATATTTCAATACAGAGCAAAATAAATTTCTCGCGCAACGACCGGTTAACACTAAGTTTATTCCAACGCAAACTTAAATACGATACTCCAAGCGCTTTCAACTTTGATGACCGCGATGAACTCTTATCGGTTGCCCGCATACTGTTTGAAAAAGAATTCAATCCATTTTTCAGAATTTTTATTAACCTCGAAGGAAACTTAAACAGACTCGTTTATATTTTCTCCGAAAGAAGCTCGAATAATAATGTTCAAAGAATTTTAAAATTCTCTTCAGGTGGAATATTTACAGCAGGTAATTTTTCGTCTTCTAACTCTGCTGAAGTTTCAGCGAACTACACAGTTTTCGATTATGAAGAGCTGAACCCGAACTTCAGAAGCTACTCTTTCAGACAGTTAGCGTTAAGGGATTCTTCCAATTTTAGATTGAACAAAACACTCCGGCTTTTTTTCAACGGTTATTTGAAATTATCAGAGCAAGGTGATTTCAAATGGTCGAACTTTACAAACAAACCCGTGCGATATTTAAGCGAGCAGTATGCCGCACCAAAAATTTTTTATGACTATCTTGGATTTAGCTTTGGTCTTGGTTTGCGTTATTTTTCACTAACAACTTTTAGTATTAATAATGGTGTTGAGAAAGTCAAAGTTTCCGAATACACAAGCATAGGACCTCTTTCCGAACTTAGTTACATAGTGAACGATAGAATCAATCTTAATTTTTATGGATGGTATGAATTCATCCGTGCCGAAGATAATTCAAAAAGAGAAATGGCGAACTTCAGTATCAAAGTGAGTTACAGGTTTTAACGTTACTCTATTGCACGAATGAGTGAGTAGTTATATTTTGCAAGCGGAAAGATATCATCGTCTCATTCCGCTTAACAACGTCTCTACGATTTGAATATTGTGTTTGAAAATATTTGTATGACAAAATATAAAGACACATTCCGTATTGAATCCTCTCGATTAAAAGGATGGGATTATTCCAATCCCTGGTGGTATTATGTAACGGTTACTACAAGGAATCATGTTGAACATTTTGGAAAAGTTGTAAAAGGGAGAATGAAATTGAATGATTTGGGTATGATTGCAGAAAAATATTGGAACGAAATACCCAATCATTTTAAAAATGTTGAGTTAGATTGTTATGTTATTATGCCAAACCATTTACATGGTATAATTATAATTAATGAACAACGTAGAGACGTTGCATGCAACGTCTCTACAATGAACAAATATGCCCCAATATCACCTAAGACCAATTCATTATCAGTTATTGTTCGCTCCTTCAAATCAGCGGGAACAAAACAAATTCACGAACTTGGTTATCTCAATTTCTATTGGCAATCACGGTTTTATGATCGAATTATTCGTAATGAAAAGGAAGTATACAACATCAGAAATTATATTGAGCACAATCCGTTGAAATGGGAATTGGAAAAAGACAAGCCAGAAAATATTTTTGAGTTATGAAATGTAGAGACGTTGAATGCAACGTCTACTATTTGAATATTGTGTTTGAAAATATTTGTATGACAAAACACATTGAATGAAATATATTTACGGAGCGAACTTGCCGGCAAAAATTTATGAAAGAGAAATAGCGAGCGATCCTGAACTCCTTCCTGAACTTGAAGAATTTATTATTGAGATTGCCCACAGAGCAAATCTGAGTAAAGATAAACTGAACAGCTTAGCTCTTTCCTTCTCGGAAGCTGCTTCTAACAGCATTGTTCATGGAAACAAACTTGACAAGAACAAAAAAGTTAAGATTACCGTTAAGGTTGATGACAAAAAAATGATTGTCATTATTAAGGATGAAGGAAGAGGTTTTAATATCAACACCGTTCCCGATCCGACAAAACCTGAAAATATTTTAAAAGACAGCGGCAGAGGTATTCATATTATGCGTTCCTTCCTCGATGACCTTCGTTATAATTTTACTCCAACAGGGACAGAAGTTATTCTTGAATTAGCTTTGGATTAATAATACAATAAGAACGGTAGTGCCAAAATCTCTT
>JBFLWC010000464.1:0-4306 GCA_040758415.1 Bacteroidota bacterium
TCATTTTAGTAATTACTTCTTTTTTATTTGAAGATTCTTCAATATGGAAATTCGACTTAAAAGGGATCTTATCAATTATCTATCTTGCATTTTTTGGTACTCTTGTTACTTTTACAACTTATTATTGGCTCTTGAAAAGGATCAATGTTGTGATCCTCTCACTATCAGCTTTCATCACGCCTATAGTTGCAGTTATTCTTGGATGGATTGTACTTAAAGAGAATTTTTCATTACAAACTCTTATTGGCAGCTCGTTTGTGCTAATCGGAATTTTATTTGCTAACTTTAACGGGCTAAAAAAAATCTATTTTTCAAAAAAGATTTGGGTAAAATGACAAATATCATTAGAATAAAGAATGCTTTGTTCTATGCCTATCACGGCGCATTTCAGGAAGAACAGAATATGGGCGGTAAATTTGAGGCAGATGTTGATCTCTATACCGATTTTTCTGAAGCCGCAAAACGGGATGATCTAAAACTGACTATTAATTACAATGATGTTTATAAATTCATTAATCAGCTTGTTCACGAAAAAAAATATTATTTGATTGAAACGCTGGCAACCGTAATAGCCGATGAGTTATTGAAGAAATATTCCAGCATAAAAAAAATTGCAGTCAGGGTTCGCAAACATAGTGTGCCTGTGGGCGGCGTTTTAGACTGTGTTGAAGCCGAAGTGATAAAAGAAAATGGTAAGTAATATTTTTCTTGCGCTCGGTTCTAATAAAGGAGACAGATTAAATTTTATTTCCGAAGCAATAAATAAGATTTCTGAAAATGAGAATTGCGGATTGGTAAAAGTATCTTCGATTTATGAAACTACACCTTATGGACTAACAGCACAAGAAAATTTTTTTAACGCTGCAATTGAGATTAAAACATCATTTACAATCGAAGAGCTTTATTATTTTGTTAAAGAAGTTGAACGGAAAACAGGCAGAATGAAATCGAGTGTACATCAGGGCCCGCGCGAGATTGATGTTGATATTATTTTCTATAATAACTTAATTTATAACAGCGATAAGCTGACTGTTCCGCACAAAGATAGTTTGAAGAGAGACTTTGTGATGACGCCTTTGATTGAAATTGCGTCTGAATTTGTTCATCCTATCTTAAATAAAAAGCTTTGCGAAATTGATCTTTCATTAATTGAACGGCATATTATTTGTAAAATAAAAGCCCTCTCCATCTCTCCAAAAGGGTGAGAGAAAAATGCTTGGTCGGAGTATTAAAAATCCTTCCATTAGGGGAGGATATTCCCGTAGGGATTCTGGCATAGCCATTCCTTCGGAACTTCGGAAAGGTGGGGCTAATTAATTAAAAATTCTATTGGCAGAACTCAGATACATAGCCATCGAAGGCGTTATTGGAGCCGGGAAGTCGTCGCTTGCTCAAAAACTTTCTGATAAATTAAACGCCAACTTAATACTGGAAGAGTTTGAAGAAAATCCGTTCCTCGAAAAATTTTACGATGATAGAAAGCGATTTGCATTTCAAACGCAGATGTTTTTTTTAATTAATAGATACAAACAACAGCAGCAGCTAAATCAGCAGGAACTTTTTTCGAAATATGTAGTCTCGGATTACATTTTTGAGAAGGATCGAATCTTTGCCTATCTCAATCTTTCCGGCGAAGAATTAAAACTTTACGAAACAATTTTTCCTTTGCTCGAGCGCGATATTCCTAAACCCGATCTTGTAATTTTTCTTCAATCAAGTTACGACCGTTTGATGACCAACATCAGAATACGCGGAAGAAAATTTGAACGAAACCTGACTCGCGCTTATTTGACAGAACTTTCGGAAGCGTACAACAACTTTTTCTTTAAATACAGTAACACTCCGCTCTTAATTGTAAATACAACCGACATTGATTTCGTAAACGTAGACGAAGATTTTGACGAACTTTATTCGCAAATCTTTAGAGACGACAGGGGATTTATTGAATACTTCAACCCAAAACCAAAAGGGTAGAAATATGAGCTTGCTAAGAATAATTCTCTGGTCAATAATTTTTTATCTTGTTTATCGCACCGCCAAAAATTTGATTAAACTATTTTTCTCTAGCGGTTCAGTTAAAGATGAAAATAAAATTAAACGGCAAAAACAAACAAAATATAAAATAGAAAAAGACGATGTGATTGATGCCCACTTCGAGGACATTGATTCAACAAAGTCTGATAAGCCAAAAGAAAATTCCTAATGTCCCTTCAATTTTTTTTAAAGAAAATTATCTCTTCGCTTCTCAAAAGTTTTTTGTCCGTTCCTGAAATGGTTCTTAAATCAATTGGCACTCCGAAAAAAGTATTAATCGTTCGGCAGCACAATCAATTTGGGGATCTGCTTGCAAGCGTTTCACTTTTTCGCGCCGTCAAAGAAACTTTTCCTCACTCGCATTTAACTTTGATTGCAAGCCGGGAAAATTATTTTGCAGTTCTCAAAAACGAATGTATTGACGAACTTTTTATTTTTGATAAGAAAAAATTATGGAACATCCGTTACTTATCGGAATTAAAAAAAACGCTGCGCCGGAATTATGATTTAGCTATTGTTCCAGCGACTGTTGCAATTTCTGCAACAAGCTGTTTACTTGCAAGATTATCAGATGCAAAAATTAAAATTGGTCCAAAGCAATTAAACGGAAAAACAAACTTATATGCTTACGTTTTTCATCATCAAATTAATTTGGACTGGCGAAAATATCCCGATGCTCACGTTTCCGATTTTATTTTAGATATCGTCCGCCCATTCGGAATTAAAACAAAAAACTTTAATCCGGGTATTTCATTTGACAACATAGACCTGAAAACCGCGAATGAATTTATTGCGTCTTTCTTACCGCAGAATTTTGAGCTGCTGATCGGGCTTCATATAGGTGCAGGTAAACCTCAGAATAGATGGCCATTAAAAAATTTTGTGGAGTTGATTGAAAGAATAAAATCTATCTATAATATTAAATTATATTTCACAGGCAGCAATGCAGATTTTGCAGAGATAGAATACATGAAAAATTATTGCAACAGTGAATGTGGATATTTCTTGAATAGAACCGTTCCACAGCTTGCAGCATTAATTTCTAGAAGCAATTTTTTCATTACAAACGATACTGGTGTGATGCACGTTGCCGGCACAACATCAACGCCGCAAATTTCAATATTTGGTCCAACAAATCCATTCAACTGGGCGCCGGTTGGAGCCGCAAAATATTTTATACGCAAATCGGAAATTATTAGTGATGTTTCCGTGGATGATGTTTTTAATCTATTCCAATACATTTTAGAAAAACACGCTGGCACTAATGAAAAAAAATAATCGAAATCTTGCAGCAGTTGATGTCGGAACAAATTCTTTCCATCTCATAGTTGCTAAAATTAAATCCGATGGGAATTTTAAAATTATAGATCGCCAAAGAGAAGTAATCCGGCTCGGAGAAGGCAGCGACGATATTAAGATCATTAAACCGGAAAAGATGAAACGTGCCGTCTCTGTATTAAAACAATTTAAAGAGATAGCCGATTCTCACAAAGCGCCGCTGCGCGCCGTTGCAACAAGCGCAGTTCGCGAATCTTCCAATAGGAATGAATTTATCAAAAAAGTTTTTGAAGAAACGGGAATTGAAATTGAGGTTATCAGCGGAGATGAAGAGGCGCGTTTAATTTATCTCGGCGCTCTGAAATCCGTTCATCTCTTCAATAAAAAAACCTTAGTGATAGATATCGGCGGAGGAAGTACAGAATTTTTTATCGGCAAAAAAGGGAAAACGAAATTCTCGGCAAGTCTTAAACTGGGCGCAGTGCGGTTTACACAAAAATTTTTTATGAAGGACCAACTAACTGACGACGCTATCAAAGCATGCCGCCAATGGATTCGTCTTGAATTAAACGATGTTGCCCGCGCTGCTCGTGAAATTGGTTTTGATATTGGCGTCGGCACATCCGGAACAATAATGTCTACCGGTTGGATGATCGAAGCCAATAGAAAAGGAAAACCCTCGCCGTTCAAAAATCTGAACAATTACGAATTCACTAAAGAGGAATTTGATATTATTTGCCGTGAAGTTCTATCAAGAAAGACTATTGAGGAGAGAAAAAAAATTCCAGGCTGCGATGAAAAACGGGCGGATATAATTCCTGCCGGTATAATAATTCTTGACGAAATATTTAATGCGTTTGAATTGGATCGAATGACAATTTCTGCTTATGCATTACGCGAAGGAATTATTGTGGATACAAATACTGAGTTTCTGATCCGCCAGCTGGCGGACTGAGTTCCTGAGAATGAAATACAAATAACTAATGACAAATGA
>JBFLWC010000465.1:0-5046 GCA_040758415.1 Bacteroidota bacterium
TGCAGCAACGCACGGCATGCTATCGCAGAAGCGAAAGCATTCTTGCCAAGTTCAATTTACCAGACAACATCCCTGCGTCATACCAAGTGCAATCTGCCGCCATTGATCAGGTCGTTCAATCTCTGACTACTCAAATCCTCGCTCTCGAAAAATCTCTGCATCATCGCTCAAGCAAAGACGGTAATAAATATCTCAAGATCGCTTTCTGCGACGCCGCCGTCCACGCCATTCAATACTACCCGGAAGTGAAAGCGTTTTATAACAAAATGGTCCGGCGCGGTAACACCGCCATTGCCAGAACCATCGCTGCCAAAGAACTCGCAAAAAATCGTTTATCACATACTCAAGAACAACGAACCCTATCGGGGTTTCAAAGGTCTGCCGATCTCACGGCAGAAGTCTTTGCAGTGGCCGCGACTGCCAAGCCCGGATGCCTAACTGATATCTCTTAATATCGCTCGACTGGATTGGGACGGCAGTCGCTTTGGCCAATGCAATATCTGGGATCGTGATGCTTCTTTCTGCATCACTATCGGTTTCTCGTAAACTGACAAGCCCGTAATCTGGTGTGGTAGCCTCTGTAAAAGACTACTACGATAGATTCGTTGGCCGCGCGATACGATGCATCTGTGTAGTTTCTCCGCCACAAGCGGATGCGCCTATGGCGCAAAAGAACATTTGAACGCATCATTTTACTTCATGATGCGACTGGGAATCTTTTTTTCTTGACTTGTTCCTTTTTAATATGGTTAGGTTGCATTGTTGGTTTGTGAGAAAATATTTTTGAGTTAGGTAGATGCAAGCAACCTTCCCGCTGTTTTTTTAGCGGGATGGTTGCCAACCTTTTTGTTTGCAAGTGAGTAAATCCCGCTGTTCTTTAGCGGGGAACTGACTTGCACACATTCATAACTTACCTCAGAGTGTGCTTTTGCTAAAAATATATTTGCTCCAGTAAAATATTCGCTCGAGCAACCGAACATCATCGGTAACAATATCCGCAGACCCTATCATACCTTGCCTAAATTCGATATTTTTCCCATACGATGTTATAAGACCATGCAAAAACGATATTTTCACATAATATTTATCTTCTGCCGCAACATCGGAAATAGATTCTACCTTACCAATTAACAAACCGTATTCATGTGCTGGATAGCTCAATAATTGCATTCTCACCTCTTGCCCAAGTTTTACTTTCCCAAAGTTAATCTGAGGTATATATGATTCCCCAAAATACTGAAGTTCTTTTGGAAGAATAAAAAATATCACTGATTCAGATTGAACAAATTGATTTGCGGTGAGAGAAGAAGCAAATGATACGATTCCATCAACTGGAGATGAAATGATGTATTGAAGTTTCCATTGTTTAACTTTTGTTTTTGTTTCAGTTAATTGAGAAACATAATTCAGATATAGTTGTTCTTTAATTTGTAGGATTTCTTGTAATGATGCTTCTAACCTATGATGTGTGCTTTTATTTTCAAGAATTGATATATCAACACGGCCATAATTTAACCGCGCTTCAATAAGTTTATTTTCTTGCGCTGAATAATCTGCATCTGATATTAAGTCTTTTTTCTTAAGAATATTATATCGTTCAAGAGATTTCGATTCGTTTTCAATATATCTTTTAAGATCACTTTTCTGGTGCTCCAAATTCTTTATCAATGAATTGATATTTTCTATCTGTAATTCAATCGACTTAATTTTCTTAGCATTTAAACCAGAGTTATAAGATTCGACTTCTTTTGCTAACTGTCGAATACTGCTGAAACTTTGTTGTAACTCTCCCAATTCAGCAAAATATTGGAGAGACTTAATTGAAGAATCAAGCTTTTCTTTATTTACATAGTTCAGTGCCAAATCTACATTCTCTTCAAATTTCAAGATATTGTAAGGATTGGCTGTTGCTTCTATAAACGCTATGAACTGACCCTCGCTCACATTTTGTTTGTCTTTTACCAACAATGAAGTAATTCTTCCTGCTGCTCTAGCCACAACCGGTTTGGGAATTTGCGTGGGATTGATTTTCACTTCTGTAACTACTGTATCAGGATATTTTATGAACCACGTCACTACTAATACCAAAAATAGAAAAGAGAAAAGGATTGTAATTCCCCAACGAATTAACCAATGAGGCATATATCCCGCAATATCTTGTATTTCTTCACTGTATTCATCTATGTGATGCTTCATAGAACGTCAAGCACCTAATTCTAACTGGTTTTTTACGAGATTGTAATAGAATCGCTTATTTTCTGTAAGATCAGCATGATTTCCACTTTCAACAATTTCACCCTTATGTAAAACAATAATTTGATCGGCAAACTGAACCGTGCTCAAACGATGTGCTATTATTACAACTGTTCTGCCGACAAAAAATTCCTTTAACTTTCCCATAATTTGAAATTCGTTTTCAGAGTCCAATGAACTTGTGGCTTCATCTAAGAAAACGTAAGTTGGATTTTTGAAAATTGCCCGCGCCAATAATATTCGCTGAATTTCTCCTCTGCTGAGATTTAATCCATCTTCTCCAATTTTTGTATTGTAACCGTTAGGCAGTTGTTCAATAAAATTTTCAATATTAGCCAAATATGCAGCATTGTGAAGTTTTTCGTAATCAATTTTCTCTCTACCTAATGCAATGTTTTTCGCAACCGTATCAGGAAATATTCTGCCGTCCTGCATCACTACACCGCATTGTTCTCTCCAAACCGATCCACTGACCATAACGAGATTGCTTTGGTTAAGCAGAATTTTGCCTTGAGTGGGTGAATAAAACTTTAGTAGCAATTTCAAAAGTGTTGTTTTACCGCTTCCACTAGCACCAACAATTGCAGTTACTTTTCCAGTTGGAATAATAAAATTGAGATTTTTTAAGACATAGGTTGACTTAAGACTTGAATAAGTAAATGAAACATCCTGAAATGTTATGTTTTGATTCTCTGGAAACTCCACAATAAAATTTTCAGTTGATGGGGATTCATCTTTTTTAAGATGAATTTCTGCAACACGTTCGAGACTTATTTTTGCTTCTTGCAGTGTAATGATAAAATTATGAAGTTGATTTACTGCACCATTGAATTGACCTGAAATCATTGTTACTGCCATCATCGCCCCAAAACTCATCTCGCCGTTCATTACTGCCAAAGCAGATACCAAAGAAATTGATAGGTTCTGAATTTGATAAAGTATTGAAGTACCGCTTTGTTGCATTTGATTGAATGAAAGCATCTCAATTTGAACTTTAAAAAGATTCACCATCACTCGTTCCCACTCCCACCGTTTGTGTTTTTCGCTGTTGCTAAGTTTTATTTCACTAATTCCTTGTAAAATATTGATTAACTGATTATTAGTTTTTGAAACCTGGTCGAACACTTTGTAATCAAGAATTTTTCTTCTTCTAAGAAACAGAAAAATCCAAAGCACTGAGATTCCATTAGCACAAAGAACAATCCAAAAAATTGTACTGTTGAATAGAACAAGAATAATACCCGAAACAATCATACTGAAAATCGAAAAGAAAGATTGAACAGACGTTGCTGAAAGCAACTGTTCAATCCTTTTATTGTCCTGAATGCGTTGTAAAAGATCGCCGGTAATTTTTGATTCAAAGAATCCAATTGGCAGCTTCAACATCTTCATCAAAAAATCAGATACAATTGAAATATGAAGGCGGGAACCAAGATGAAGCATTATCCAACTGCTTATCAATTGAACCGAAAAACCTCCAAGAAAAAGAATGAATTGCGAGACGATCAACGCATAAACAAAATCAACATCATTTCGTGAAATTCCTAAATCAACAAGTGCACGAAAGAGAAACGGCGTTGCAAGTGTAATTACAAACCCAACAACTAAACCAATAAATATTTGGACAAAATGACGTTTAAATGGCTTAAGGTAACTCTTGAATGACCATAACGAGGGATATCTCCCATAATTTAATTCTTCATCGTTGTAGAATTTCGGAGTCGGTTGTAGAAGTAAAGCATAACCTACTCCATTGTCGAAGGACCAGTGTTCTAAAAATTCCTCAATTGAATAAATAGTTAACGTTGTAGCCGGATCGGCAACATATATTTTATTTTTCTTGATTTTGTAAATTGTGACAAAGTGATTACCATTCCAATGAACAATGCACGGCAATATGACTTGCTCAACCAGTGAATCAAAACTAATCTTTACTGCTGTGGGACGAAACCCAATTGCTTCGGCTGCTTCGCTGATGCCGAGAAGTGATACGCCTAATTTGTTGATGTACGATTTTTCACGCAAATATTCCAATGAGAGCGTTTTCCCATAATGCTTGGCAATCATTTTTAAGCACGCCGGACCGCAATCTCGTGATTCGTGCTGTTTTACATGGGGGAATGAAAAATGCATTATTATTGTAATTTCTTTATCCGAGATAAGGGCCAAATGATTTTAGTTACTGTTCCGTAAATGTTTTTATCATTTACCAATCCAAAAATCCTGCTGTCCGTACTGTATTCCGCGTTATCGCCTATTACGTAATATTTGTTAGGAGGAATAACAATTATGGAGTCTCTGGGATAAAAACCAATTTTATTGTAAAAAAGCAAAGTTGTTGAATCCTTGTCTCTATCTTTGAGCCATTTGTATTTTTTTCCTTTATTATCATTGACAATCAATTCATTCGAAGCAAAAAAGTAAATTGTATCACCAGGAACTGCAACGACTCTTTTTATCAGTTTCTTTTTTGATGATACATCAAAGAAACTAATAATAGAATTTCTATTAATTGGTTGTTGATGATATTTAGATAGGGTAACAACGTCACAATCTTGAATGGTTGGCTGCATTGAAACACCATCAATAGGATGGAAATTAGTAAATATTAGATATCCTAAAATTCGAATGGTTAAACTAAAAAAAACTAATAACAACATTATATGTGCTAATTCTTTATTATTTGTTAAACTCTTCTTTAAAAAAGTCCTCAGATCGGAAAAAACTAATAAGATCAAAATAGAAAAATAAAAAAACCACCAAATATTGTAATAATAATATATTACAGTAAAG
>JBFLWC010000466.1:0-4087 GCA_040758415.1 Bacteroidota bacterium
AATTTTATTTTCATCCGCATTCACAAGTTGAAAATCTTTCATCAGAAATTCCCCTTTCATCAAAACGCTGTGAACCGGATACTCTAACATGCCGTAAATAAAATGTCCCCAGAAATTTTCTTTATTAATAGTTGCAGGTGGAACGTAATCCCAAACAATCATATCGGCTCTGTCGTTTTCATTCAACGACGGAAAATCGGGAAAATATTTTCTGACAAATATTAATTGGTCAAAATAAATTTTTCTAATCAGAGCGGTTGCCAGTTCAAAACTATTTCCTTGATTTCTGGCGGATAGAAAAAACTGCTTTATCGAGCGTGCGATGTTAGAATTCATTCCGTCCGTTCCAACTAAAAAAGGGATGCTCTTTGGAATTTTTCCGAACTGCGGCAAGCCGACAGAATTATTTAGATTTGAATCCGGGCAAAATGCTATCGCACTTTCTGCCTCGCTTATCTTGATAAAATCTTTTTCTTTTAGATGTACGGCGTGAACTAAAATACTTTTATCGTTCAGCAATTTGTATTTTTTCAAACGATTGACCGGCAAAGCTCCGGCATATTCCATGCTTAGCTTGTTATCGCTTTCATCTTCGGCAATGTGAATATGAATTCCAAGATCAAATTGTTTTAGAAGTTTATGTGTTTCGGCAAGAAGATCATCGGAAAGAGTAAAAGATGCATGAAGGCCAAGCATTGCGCAGTAATTGCTGTTGAGCAGGGATGTATAAAAATTCTTGTTTTCTTCCAATCCTTCTAATGCCTTCTCATAACCGTTCCGGTCAGTGCATTCAAAACAAAGAACTCCTCTTAGATCGAACCCCTGTAAAACGTTTTGAATTAACGAAACACTTCCCCCGATTTGATTTTGAGACGAGTGATGATCAAAAATATATGTAACACCGCTGCGTATTGATTCCAGTGCTGCCATTTGCGCGCAAGCAATAATCATTTCACTATCAAGCGCACGGTCTAGCTTCCACCACAAGTTGTGTAAAATGTTTTGAAAATTATCTAAGCTGCCTTTTAGCGGCAAACCCTTTGCAAGCCGCGAATAAATATGATCGTGGAAATTTACAAGCGGAATAGTTACAACTCTTCCGTAAGCATTAAATGATTTTTTGTTTACTATCGCCGGATTTTTTAGAAACGTTTGAAAATTTTTTGGACGAATTTTAGAAATCATCCCTCCGGAGATAATTATATCTCCAAACAAAGGAATAATCTCATCGCCAATAACGGGGCAAACCCATGCATTTTCAATTGATGTTGTATTTTTTTTCATGATGACTTTTTCCTAAACAAAATTATCTTTCTTTACTAGCATAAATCTGTCTGTGATGCTCATTCGGTTCTATCATGCTATTCCAACCTGCTTGTTAAAATTGTCTATCAATTCATCCCACTCCGAAGCGATGGTTAACCTTTCCTTCCAATAACTTTCATCGTACCATTGAGCGTTGAGTTCTTCAACAGTTTTTCCTTGCTGCTCAACCCATGTAAAGTATTTGAGATTGTGAATTCTTTTCTTGTCGTAATAATTTAACTCGCGGAAATAATCAACGCTCTGTTTTTTCACTGCCGCATTCCAATCCGCCCCGGCTTGCTGCTGCGAATAGCCGCCACGTGTTTGATTCAATTCGTCTAAACGTGAGTTGTAAAGTTCTTTGGAATCTGTAAAAATCGTAAACACAATATCGTTCTCATTCATTTCGAAATATTTAGCAAGCTTAATAGAAGAGAGCATGTTGCTAATCGAAGAAATTCCAAGCCAGGGTAATTTTGAAATTGTTGAATCATCAACGCCAAGCTGTTTCAGATATTTTTTTCCTTCGTGTTCATTAAACAATCTTAAAACTCTCAAAGGGTCTTCATCATCAATTGCACAAACGGCGTCTGTGTTTTTTATGTTGTGAATCCACGGAATATGTTTATCGCCAATGCCTTCAATTCTGTGTGCGCCGTATCCATTCATTAAAAGAGTCGGGCATTGCAGTGCTTCTGCTGCTAAAATTTTTACGTGCGGGAATTTTTCGCGCAGGTAGTCGCCGGCGGCAATTGTTCCGGCAGAACCGGTTGCGCTTACGTATCCGCTTAATCTGTCGTTGGATTTTTTAATTTGATTAAAGAGTGTTTCGATTGTGCTGCCGGTTATTTCGTAATGCCAAAGAGAATTTCCAAACTGTTCGAACTGGTTGAAGATAAAATACTCATCGCTCTTTGCTGTAAGTTCGCGGCATTTATCGTAAATTTCTTTCACATTGCTTTCGCAGCCGGGCGTAGCATAAATTTCTGCGCCCATATTTTTAAGCCATTCAAATCTCTCTTTGCTCATCTCTTCAGGAAGGATTGCAACCCCGTGAACCGAAAGCAGACGCGAATTAAAGACTCCTCCCCTGCAAAAATTTCCAGTTGAAGGCCAAACAGCTTTATGATATTCCGGATTGAACCTGCCTGTTACCAAATATGGCACAAGACATCCGTACGTTGCCCCAACTTTATGTGCGCCGGTCGGAAAAAATTTTCCAACCAGTCCGATTATGCGGGCTTTAACAGATGTTATCTGTTTTGGAATTTCTAAAAAATTTATTCCTTCTATCCTTCCGGTCTCTACATCGTTTTGCCAATTGATTCTGAATAGGTTGAGAGGATTTATCTCCTCTAAACCGATCTTCTCTAATTTCTCTTGAATGAATTGAGGAATGGTTCCCGGATTTTTTAATTCACTGAATTTTGGAAGTATAATTTTCTGTTCTCTGCATCGTTGAATTGTTTTGTCTAAATAGCTTTTGTTCTCAATTTGCCAAGTCCAAGTTTTCATTAATTCTCCATTTTTGTGGGGAACGGTTTTAATCCGTTCTCTAATAATGTCATTCAAACAATTTTTTATTATCCGTAGAGACGGATCGAATCCGTCTCGGATCGAATCCGTCTTGCTGTATTTGTTTTTGAGACGCACTCGGTGCGTCTCTACTATGAATATGATTCGGCATTATAACATAGCAGTTTATTTTTTTCTATCATAAGATCACCGTAGGGAACAGTCTTAGACCGTTCCCTATTTTCTACAATACAAATCCAGCAAAATTCTTTCCGGTGTTAGCGGTGCAGACAATTTAATTTCTAAATCCGGTTTGAACGCCCTCATCGCATTCATCAATGCAAAGAAAGCACCGATGCCATACATAAACGGCGGCTCGCCAATTGCTTTTGAGAAAAGAGGACCAAACGGATTAGGAACGTTTTCAAGAAAATGAATTTTAATTTCTTTCGCTGCTGCGTGTATATCCGGCACTTTATAAGTAGAAAGTGCATCGGTCAAAAGTTTTCCTTCTCCGTCCCACTTCAATTCTTCCATAGTCATCCAGCCGATTCCTTGAGCAATTGCGCCTTCAACCTGCCCCATATCAACAACTCTATTTATATTTTCGCCGCAGTCATGCACTACTTTCACAGAATCAACTTCGTAAATTCCGCGCAGACAATCGAGCGTTACTTCTACAATTGCAGTTCCATAAGTGTGATATGCAAAAGGATTTCCTTTGAGAGTCTTCTGATTAAAATAGATGTATGGAGTTGAATGATGCGCTTGAGCAGTTAAACTAATCCGTTTCAAATAAGCTGCACGAACCAGATTTTCAAAAGTTAATTCGGTTTCTTTTCCATCATAAAAAATAATTTCATTTTTGATTTCAATTTTTGATAGATCGTTTTGATTCAATTCATCAGCGGCAACTTTTTTCAATCGTTCAATCAAAATTCCGCACGCATCCATAACTGCAAAACCATTCAAGTCTGTTCCTTTACTTGCCGCAGTAGGAGATGTGTTTGCAATCCGCGATGTGTTCGTCGAATCAATCTTGATTCTTTTTTCATTTATTGCCAAAGCCGTTGCTGCAATTTTTCTGATTTTTTCATTCACGCCCTGTCCCATTTCAACTGCAGCAGTGCTAACATTTACACTTCCATCCGTGTAAATATGAATTAGAGCAGACGCTTGATTCAAAAAAGTTGTTGTGAAAGAGATTCCAAAAGTAACGGGCATAATTGCTGCGCCTTTTTTTATTAATTTATTTTTCCCGTTGAAT
>JBFLWC010000467.1:0-4788 GCA_040758415.1 Bacteroidota bacterium
GTAAAGACTTTTGTTTTATTGTTTGTAATTGCTTCTTCAAGATCGAAATCAATGAACGGAAGCGACTTGTTTATTTTTTTCCCCTTTAAATTCTGTTGAGACAAAACTTCCTCTGCGGCTTTGTTCGTTTCGATTATTGTTCCCTCCAAATCAATTCTAATTACAGGGTCAGGGTCTAACTCCGCAAATAACGCCATCAATTTTGCAGACTTTAGTTCGATGCTCTCTTTTTCTTCTTTGTATTGAGAGATGGAAGGGTTGATCAGATATTTATAAAAAAGAAATATTACGAAGAAGAAGATGGCAACAAAGAAAATAGAAAGATAAATTGGATTGGTCGGGTCTTCCAATGTTTTCAGCAGTTCTTCTAGTTTTAAAGGCCAGAGTAGAACTAAAATTTTCAATATTGCCGGAAGAGGTATCAAATTTTTAATTTCCTAATTGTATATATCAAAGTAATATTTAGATGACACAACAAATATAAATTATCCCCATCAAATGTTAAGCGGATTTCTTAGAAGATTTTTTACGTAAGTTTTGATTAATAGTTTAATTGGTTTATTCGCATCCTGTTATGTAAATTTGCCGAAACGAATCGTTAAGGCAAAATGCTGGCTTGTCTTTATATTTGTTCCTTATTTCAATAAATTATTTTAGGTAACCCGTGATACACTGGGATGTAAGCCCCGATATATTTTCAATTGGTCCAATCACAATTCGCTGGTATGGACTCCTTTTTGCGCTTTCCTTCATTATTGGTTATCAGATTATGCACATTATCTTCAACAAAGAAAATAAATCAGAGCATGATTTGAACGACCTTGTTTGGTATATGATCCTTGGTACGGTCCTGGGCGCAAGAATTGGGCATACTATGTTTTATAATCCCTCTTATTATTTAAGCCACCCGATAGAAATTTTGCAAATATGGAAAGGAGGACTTGCAAGTCACGGCGCTGCTATTGGAATATTAATCGCAATCTATTTTTATGTTCGTAAAAGAAAAGCAATGACTTTTCTTTGGGTGATGGACCGGCTTGTAATTACAGTTGCACTTTCAGGATTTTTTATTCGTACGGGAAATCTTTTCAACTCGGAGATTATTGGCAAACCCACTAATGCAGCATGGGGGTTTATATTTGTTTCTCTGGATAATATTCCGCGGCACCCCGCACAGCTTTACGAAGCGGTCGCTTATCTCTTAATATTCATTTTTCTTCTCAGGTTTTATTTTAGAACCAATGGCAAATTCAAACAAGGTTTTATGTTTGGATTATTCCTCATTCTGGTCTTTACATTTAGATTTTTTGTCGAGTTTGTTAAAGAAATACAATCTCCATTTGAAAAAGAGATGTTTCTGAATATGGGTCAGCTCCTAAGTATTCCATTTATTTTGCTTGGAATTTATCTTCTTAACTTTGCAGGTAAAAATAAAAAAGCTATCAAAATCCAGTAACTAAAAGAAAAAATTTATATGAAAGAAAAAAAATTCTTTTTACAATTTCTATTTTTCTTTACTACCCTTCTTTTTCTTCCACGGTCTGCAGATTTCATCTTTTCATTTAACTCTTCAACTCAAAAACAAAGTTATAATCCTTCAAAAGATTCTCTTAGGTTCACCGGAGAAACTCATCTGCGCAATATTCGCCAACTAACATTCGGCGGCAACAACGCAGAGGCATATTGGAGTTTTGATAACAAACAATTGATATTTCAGAGTGACTGGAAAGAAATTAATCAGCAGCCGTGCGATCAAATTTTTAAAATGAACGCTGATGGTTCACCTTTAGAAAACGGAAAACAATATATGCTTCTTTCAACCGGAAAGGGACGAACAACCTGCAGTTATTTTTTGAATAATGAACAGATTATTTTCGCATCAACTCACCAAGCAGATGAAAAATGCCCCGAATCAAAAATGTTTGCCGCCGGTAGATATGTGTGGCCTTTGTACAAATCGTATGATATTTATATTGCCGATAAAAATGGTTCTAATCCAAAAGTTTTGATTGGCGGCGAAGGTTACGATGCAGAAGCAACTGTTTCTCCCGATGGAAAATATGTTGTGTTTACCTCGAACCGCTCTGGCGATTTAGACTTGTGGCGGTACGAAATTAAAACCGGAAAACTTTTACAACTTACAAATACTTTAGGTTATGACGGCGGCGCATTTTTCTCGCGCGATTCTAAACATATTGTTTGGCGGGCAAGCAGACCGCAAGTGGAAAAAAGTGATACTTATAAAAAATTACTTGCCGATGGTTTTGTTGAACCGAAAGAGCTAAATATTTATATGGCAGATATTGATGGAAAAAATGTTAAACAAGTAACTAACTTGCCCGGCGCAAACTGGGCTCCGTTCTTTCATCCCGATGGAAAGAGAATTTTGTTTTGTTCGAATCACCACTCGTTGGATAAAGGAGGAAGAATTTTCGATATCTTTATGATTAATACTGATGGAACAGGATTAGAAAAAATTACAAACTCCGGTATATTCGATGCCTTCCCGATGTTTTCATTTGATGGGAAAAAGATTGCGTTTTCTTCGAACAGAAATGTTGATGGAAAAATTTCGCACGATACAAATGTTTTTGTAGCTGATTGGATTGATAAACCTAACGAGGTTGATCTGAATTTTAAGTCGCTTAAATAAACTACTTTCCCCTTTTTTTCCGCAGCTGCTGGAATGAAAAAGATATGACAGAAAAAGAATTTGCACAGAATTGGATCGAGAAAATCAGAGGGGAGTTAAAAACTTTTCCAGATGATTTTGCTGGCAGCGTCGAGTGTGAAGTTCTTTCTCTCCCCGGTAAAATTCTTTTTCTTCCTTCTCCCTTATTCGGCAGTTATCAAATTACGGATGAAACAGGCGAAACATATTTTTCAACCGACGATCACTTCAAAGCAAAATATATTATTTACGGCAACAGATCTAAACCTGCTCAACTAAAAATTCCTATTAAAGATTTACATATTTATGAAACAGTCCGCGACTATGAAAAACATCTCGATACATTTCTGAAAGAGATGGAAAAAGAGTTCAAACAAATTTTTCCAAACTCAAAAGCTTTTAAACGAATATCAATTCAAGTTTTCAATTCACTTAACCTCACAAGACAGTAATTTGATTGAACTGAGCGAGAACATAATTAATTACATCAGCACACACTTTGGTCAAAGCTATCTCAAAAACTACATCGAATACTATAACAGCCAATACAAACCTTATTTACGAATCTCACAATTTGTTAATAAAGAAAAACTGGTCGAGCGGCTAAAAAGATACGGGATTATTCTAGAATATGTTCCTGATGTTTCTAATGCTTACCGTATAATTTCCGGCAGTGAAGTTGCAGGGAAGACGATCGAATTTATTCTTGGCAAATATTACATACAAAGTTTGTCGTCAATGATTCCTGCGCTTGTTCTCAACCCCTGCGAAGATGATGCAGTTCTGGATTTGTGCGCTGCACCAGGTTCTAAAACAACTCAACTTGCCGAACTAATGAAAAACAAAGGCACGTTGATCGCAAATGAAATTGCTGTTGATCGTTTGAAAAGTTTGGTTTTTAATGTTGACAAAATGAGTTTGGTGAATGTTGGAATACTGCACGGAAAAGGTGAATTGCTCAGCAAACAATTCGAAAACCGTTTCGACAAAATATTAGTTGATGCACCTTGCAGTGCGCTCGGTATCATTCAAAAAAAAGGCGAAGTTAGTGACTGGTGGAACACACGAAAAGCTCAAGCAATGTCCGATCTCCAGTTACGTTTGTTGATCGGCGCAATCAAGATGTGTAAAGTGGAAGGAGAGATTGTTTACTCTACCTGCACACTCACACTTGAAGAGAACGAGTTGGTAATTGCTAAAGCGCTAAAAAACTATCCCGTCGAGTTGGTTGAAATTAAATTGCCGGTTAAAAGCAGCAAGGGATTTTCAAAATTTGGCGATGAAGATTTGCATGATGAAATGAAAAAAACTGTACGCATAGTTCCGTGGGAAATTAAGAGCGAAGGATTTTTTGTTGCAAAACTCCGTAAGATAGATTACACCGGTCAGACAGAACAATTTCAGCGACAGGATACAAAGTATGATTTGGTGAAACCATCAAGCGGAAAGATTAAAAATTATCTCGAAGCAATTTCTGATTATTATGGAATTCCACGAACGAGATTTGATAGATACAAATATTTGATTAAAAGCAATGAAGTTCATTTTGTCAATGATGACTGGTATTCCGATAATCTCGAAGCATTTAACCGCATCGGAAGCCGGCTTGGCACAATAGATAAACGCGGAATGCTTCAACTTAACTCGCTTGCAGCGCAAATATTTGGTGATGCTGTTACCAAAAACATTGTTGAACTTGAAGACAATGCAGAACTCGATATTTATTTCAGCGGTGGAACGATAAAAAAGAATTTTTGGAACATATCCACGGAAAAAACAAAAGGGCAGCGAGTTGTAAAATTTGGCGATTATATTCTCGGCACAGCTGCTGCATCAAAAGAAGGATTAAAGAGTCAGTTCCCGCGAGAATTTAGAATGCAAGAAATAAAAATTATGTAGAACCATTTATTCCTATAGTATTGCGCTCTAACTTTTTGTTTTTTGTGTAAAGATATTAAGAGTACAATTTTGATGATCTTCTTGTTCGAAGGACTCCTATGGAGATGGCTCCCCCTTCTCCCATCAAGTCCCGGTAGGTTTTGACATTTTTCAGATCTGCTTTTAATTGCCCAATCATCTGACCCGGTGATCGTAAAAAAATATGAGCGAACGCTCGG
>JBFLWC010000468.1:0-3351 GCA_040758415.1 Bacteroidota bacterium
ACGGTGTAACAAGTATTTCACCGAGCGATATAGACTTTTTTGTGGAATTTGACGATGTAGATTTTCATAAACTTAGTGGGCTTTTTATTTTCTTGGAAGAGGTATTTAAAAAGAGAATTAGCTTAGTACATAAACATGACCGCATCAAAGAAAAGTTTTTAAAAATCATAAGCGGGGATTTAATACGTGTTGCTTGAGATAATCCAGAGCGCATTCGAATATATTAAAGAATGTGTAGAGAGCATTAATATATGCAGAGATAAAATGCCTAAACTAAAGAATCAATTATTCAGATAATTACAGGATTAGAAAAAAAATAAATAATAAATATTGAGACAACCTCTACAAAAAACAGAAAAAAATTATGACGACCATTTTTGAAAAAGTTGTTCCCGTTTCACTCGAAGAAGAAATGAAATCATCTTACATAGATTATGCGATGAGCGTAATTGTTGCGCGTGCATTACCCGATGTAAGAGACGGGCTCAAACCAGTTCACCGCCGCGTTCTATTTGGAATGCACGAACTAGGAGTTCCATATAATAAACCATATAAAAAATCCGCGCGTATCGTTGGTGAAGTGCTTGGTAAATATCATCCACACGGAGACACCGCAGTTTACGATTCTATGGTGCGTATGGTGCAGGATTTTTCCCTGCGCTATCCTCTTATTGACGGACAGGGCAACTTCGGTTCCGTTGATGGTGACAGCCCTGCAGCAATGCGTTATACAGAAGCGCGCTTGGCAAAAATTGCAGATGAAATGCTGCGCGACCTGGATAAAAACACGGTTTCATTTGCACCGAACTTTGACGAATCATTGCAAGAGCCAACAGTCCTTCCATCTTATTTGCCTAACTTATTAGTTAACGGCGCTAGCGGTATTGCCGTTGGTATGGCAACAAATATTCCGCCTCACAACCTTGGTGAAATTATTGACGGGCTTGTTGCTATTATTGATAACCCAAAACTGAAGCCAGAAGAGTTGATGAAATATGTAAAAGCCCCGGATTTCCCTACGGGTGGAATTATCTACGGTTATGACGGAGTGAAAGAAGCATTTCTTACCGGGCGCGGAAGAATTGTTATACGCGCTAAAGCAAACATTGAAGTGCTTAAGAACGACCGCGAGAATATTGTCATTACGGAAATTCCTTATCAAGTAAATAAAGCAGCACTGATTGAAAAAATTGCTGACCTCGTTAGAGATGGAAAAGTTGACGGCATCTCAAATATACGCGATGAATCTGACCGAGACGGCATGCGAATAGTTATAGAGTTGAAACGCGACGGGCAACCCGCTGTTACACTTAATCAGCTCTTCAAGCACACACAGATGCAGGTAACCTTTGGTGTTATTATGCTTGCGCTTGTAAACGGACAGCCAAAAGTTCTCACTCTCCAGCAGATGATGCAGCATTTCTTAGATCACAGAATGGATGTGCTCATTAAACGTACGCAGTTCGATCTTGATGCAGCAGAAAGACGCGCACACATTTTAGAAGGATATATCATTGCGCTCGATAATATTGACGCAGTGATTCAGACAATTAAAAAATCGAAAGACGTTGAGACTGCCAAAAATAATTTGATGAAGAAGTTCAAACTTTCCGAAATTCAAGCCAAAGCAATTCTGGACATGAGACTGCAGCGGTTGACCGGACTTGAACGACAAAAGATCGAAGATGAATATAAAGAGACAATTAAGTTCATCGAAAAATTGAAAGGCATTCTTGCAAGCGAAAAGAAAAGATGGCAAATAATAAAAGACGAACTCCTTGTTCTAAAAGAAAAATATGCAGATGAGCGCCGAACAGTAATTGAACGCGAACTCAAAGAGATCTCGCTTGAAGATATTATTGCCGAGGAAGATGTAGTGGTTACAATTTCTCATGCTGGATTCATCAAACGCTTTCCTGTTAGCGGCTACCGCAGGCAGGGCCGCGGCGGCAAAGGAGTAACCGGCGCGGGTACACGCGAGGAAGATTTTATCGAGCATATGTTCGTTGCTTCAACGCATCATTACATTATGTTTTTCACCGATCGGGGAAAATGTTACTGGCTCAAAGTTCACGAAATTCCCGAAGGCGGACGCGCTACAAAAGGAAGATCTATTCTTAACCTCATCGAAAAAGAGAAAGAAGAAAAAATCAATGCGTTTGTTTCAGTAAAAGAATTTACTGATGATAAATTTATTGTGATGGCAACAGAGAAAGGAACCGTGAAGAAAACAGTTCTTTCAGCATATTCAAATATCCGTAAGGGTGGAATTCTTGCAATTAATCTTGCCGCGGGCGATCGCTTGATTGAAGCAAAATTGAGTGATGGTAATAACGACATCATTATTGGTACTAGAAACGGAATGGCGATTCGCTTCAATGAAAAAGATGTGCGGGATATGGGACGCACTGCAACCGGTGTGCGCGGAGTTAAGCTGGGCAAGAACGATGTGGTGATAGGAATGATTGTTGTAAAGAACGCAACTACTTTGATGGTTGTAACCGAAAAAGGATTTGGCAAACGCTCGGAGATAGAAGACTACAGATTGACCAAACGCGGCGGCAAAGGAGTTATAACTGTAAAAACATCCGATAGAAATGGAAAACTAATAGCGATGAAAGAAGTGAATGACGCAGACGAACTTGTTATCATCACAACAGGCGGAATGGTGATTCGTCAATCTGTTGCAGAGCTGCGTGTGATGGGAAGAAACACGCAAGGCGTTCGATTGATCCGCCTGAACGAAGGAGATGAGATTGCAGATATTGCGCGCGTAATTCCCGAAGAGGAAGAATAATTGTTTACCACACCCAGAAAATAAAGCCCCCTCCATCTCCCCCAAAGGGGGAGAGAATAATGCTTGGTCGGAGTATTGACTCCGACCTGCACTGAATGATACCCCCGACCCAAGGGTCGGCGTATTTAACGTCCTCCCCTTTGGCATAGCCACTATGTGGGGAGGATTTTCCCGAAGGGACTCTGGCATAGCCATTCCTTCGGAACTTCGGAAAGGTGGGGCGAATAAAAATGAAAAAAGTTATAAAAAAAATAGCGTTGAAAGATAAACATAATTACGATCTTGAATATTGGCTTTCTAAAACACCAGAAGAAAGAATTTCTGCAATAGAATTTTTACGACAACAATTTTATGAGACAGAAAATGGTTCTACACCAAGACTTCAGAGAGTTGTTAAAATTATTAAACGAGAACAATGTTGATTATCTAAGAGATAAAAATTAATTACATCTGCAGAGAAGATTTCATTAAAAAAAAACGGGCTTCGGGAAGGTTAAAAGACCTTGCTGATATTGAAAGTATTTCGCGAATACAGAAGTAGTGTATATCTAAAA
>JBFLWC010000469.1:0-4693 GCA_040758415.1 Bacteroidota bacterium
TCAAATTCCAATTTCTTTAGGAAATGGGGTTTTTGGTAATTGGAATTCGAGATTTGTTTGTTATTTGTAATTTGATTCTTGGAATTTTACTTCATCTCCTTTTCTTTGCGTAAGATGAGTTACTAAGTCATGTTACGTAATAAAAGAAGAGAGAGCATAATTCCAAATCCAAAATTCAAATTCTCCCAAGGTGGAAAGTTCTTCTGAAATTTATCAAAGTAACTATTTCTTCCCGAACTCTAATTTACCAGCCCCGGGATAACGAACCACAATTGTGTCGCCCGCTTCATATTTGTTCATCAACAGCTCTGCAGAGAGGGGATCAACAAGATATTTTTGAATAGTTCGTTTGAGTGGACGCGCACCATAAGTTACATCATATCCGTGCTGTAACAAGAAATCTTTTACATCTTCTTCAATCTCTAAACCGATATTCTTTTCATCAAGCATCTTACCTGCTTTCTGTAGTTGAATATCAACGATCTGTTTTAATTCGTTTTTGAGAAGCGGCTTGAAGAGAACTATTTCGTCAATGCGGTTTAAAAACTCCGGACGAATAGTTCTTCTCAGCAGTTCAGAAAGGGAGACACGCAGTTCGCCCATTATATTTTCATAATTTGTTTCATCCATCATCATCAGCTTATCTTGAATTAGATGAGAACCAAGATTCGAGGTCATGATAATGATAGTGTTTTTAAAATCAACAGTTCTCCCTTGATTGTCTGTTAGCCGCCCGTCATCCATTACCTGAAGTAAAATATTGAAAACATCCGGATGAGCTTTTTCAATTTCATCGAGCAGCACAACCGAGTACGGTTTACGCCGAACAGCTTCTGTAAGTTGTCCTCCTTCATCGTAACCAACATATCCCGGCGGAGCGCCAATCAGGCGCGATACAGAAAATTTTTCCATGTATTCGCTCATATCAATTCTTATCATTGCATGCTCATCGTTGAACAAAAATTCTGCAAGCGCACGTGCTAATTCTGTTTTCCCAACGCCGGTTGTTCCAATAAAAATGAAAGAACCGATCGGACGGTTTACATCCTGCAATCCAGCGCGCGACCTTCTAATTGCATTAGCAACTGCAGCTACAGCATCATCCTGCCCTATAACTCTTTTGTGAAGTTCTTCTTCCAGCCGTAAGAGTTTATGCCGCTCACTTTCAAGCATTCTGCTTACGGGAATTCCAGTCCACTTCGCAACAACTTCTGCAACATCCTCGGCATCAACTTCTTCTTTAAGCATTTTATTTTTTTTCTGGATAGAAGCAAGCTCTTCAGTTTCTTTTTTCATTCTCCGTTCAAGATCATTTATAACACCGTAACGTATCTCTGCAACTTTTCCAAGATTTCCCTCACGCTCGAATTTATCGGCATCGGTTTTCGCTTTTTCAATTTCACTTTTCATCAGACGAATTTTTTGGATTTTTTCTTTTTCAAGCTGCCAATGCCCCTTCAATCTGTTTCGTTCTTCTTGAAGTTCGCTCAATTCTTTGTTGAGTTCATCTAGCCGGGCTGCCGATTCAGAATCTTTCTCCCGCTTCAATGCTTCGCGTTCAATTTCAAGTTGCTTTACTTTTCTTTCTATCGCATCAAGTTCTTCAGGCATAGAATCAATTTCAATTCTCAGCTTCGATGCAGACTCGTCAATCAAGTCAATTGCCTTATCCGGCAAAAAACGGTCTGTGATGTAACGGTTTGAAAGCTGCACAGCAGCAACAATTGCCCCGTCTGTAATGCGCACACCGTGATGAACTTCGTATCGTTCTTTCAATCCGCGCAAAATTGAAATAGAATCTTCCTCGTTCGGCTCTTGAACTAACACTGGCTGAAATCTTCTTTCAAGTGCGGCATCCTTCTCGATATATTTTCTAAACTCATCAAGCGTTGTTGCGCCGATTGCGTGAAGTTCGCCACGTGCTAATGCGGGTTTCAAAATATTTGCTGCGTCCATCGAACCTTCGGTTCTACCAGCGCCAACTAACAAATGAAGTTCATCAATGAATAAAATTATTTCTCCGGCTGATTCTTGAACTTCTTTAACAACCGCCTTTACCCGCTCTTCAAACTGACCGCGAAATTGTGTTCCTGCAACGAGTGCGCCCATATCAAGAGCAACTATTTGTTTAGTCTTCAATGTCTCCGGCACATCGCCCGAAACGATTCGATGTGCAATCCCTTCGGCAATTGCAGTTTTACCAACACCAGGTTCGCCTATTAAAACGGGGTTATTTTTTGTGCGTCGTGAAAGGACTTGAAGCACGCGGCGGATTTCTTCATCGCGGCCAATTACAGGGTCTAATTTATTTGAACGGGCAAGATCGTTGAGATCGCGCCCGTACTTTTGTAATGCTTGATAAGTATCCTCCGGATTTTGTGAAGTAACACGCTGGGTTCCGCGAATGTCTTTCAACGCGGCAAGAATAATATTTTTGTTTATTCCGTTCTCATTTAAAAGTTTTCCGGCACTACTTTTTTCTTCGCTGAGCGCAAGAAGAATATGCTCGGTTGAAACATATTCATCCTTTAGCGCTCTTGCTTCGTCAGAAGATGTATCGAATAGTTTTGCAGTGCTAATTGAAAGTTGCTGGCTGCCTATTCCACTTCCGGAAACTTTTGGCAACCGTTCAAGCAATTCGCCAATTTTAATTTTCATCTGCATTAAATTACCGCCGGCTTTTTGAATTATTGCAGCAGCTACGTTCGACTGGTCTTGCAGCATCGCAGCAAGAATATGTTCCGGCTCTACAATTTGATTGTTATAATTCTGAGCAATCTCGATTGCATTCTGTACCGTCTCCTGTGCTTTCACAGTAAACTTGCTGAAGTTGAACGCCATGATATTTCACCTTTTTTTATATATACTAATTTACAGTTCATACAGGAAATATTCAGTAAAAGTTTCGCCGGTTTTAGAACCTGCTTATTCATCGAAATCAATTACAGCACAGCAATCTGTCAGCCGACGGATACGGTATGCGGTAATTGATCCCGCCTGCGGGAATTATTTTTTGCAAGTCATTCATCCCTGCGGCAAGCCGCGGGGTATTCTGGGCAAAAAATAAACTTTAGTAGTTGTACTATCTGAAGGATTCGCCGTGAAGAGTCCTTCGGACCCCATGGAAAAATCGTCTCTGGGATGGATTTTTGTTTTTGGTATGTTGAAGATTATGAAGAAAAATTTTATATACTGAACTTTGCGGTGTGGCTGCTGTGCTTTTTCATTTTTTCATTTACTATTGTGTATCGTGTTCCATTACCATCTCTTTCTTTGAGGTCTATTTCTTCTATCATTCTAATCTTTTCCTGCATATTACTTTTAGCAACAGTTGGCATACGGATAATTTTAATTTCCTTCGGTTTATATCGCTCAAGCTGGTTAATCTGAGGGCTGGCAATAATTTGATCTTTTCTTATTAGTTCCTGATCACGATAATAATTTCTCTGATCACTAATTGGATTAGGGGTATTCCATTGTGCGGTAATTTGATTTGTCTCTTCGGTCTCTCTTTTTGTTTTAGATAATAAGAATGAGATAAGCACTACCAAGACTAATAAGCCGCCCCCGTATATTAATGTATCTGAAATAATCTGGATTAATTCCATCTGGGTTCCTAAGTGCCTGATCCGCCAGCTGGCGGACTAAGTGCCTGAGTAAATAAGATTTAAACTCAGGCACTCAGGAACTTTACACTATATTAAGATTGTTTCTTCAGTCAATTGAAGTGCCACAGATTTTTTCCGTTTTAATTTTGATTTATGCATACTTGATAATCATTTTGCGTTTCAAGATGAGATTACGGAAAGTTTTAAGACACTGCATTTTTAACCCTGGCAAGATCTAATCAACTATTCAGATATTTGCTTTTGATTATTGGTGGTTGGTTATTAGTTCACTTTGTTACTCAGGCACTTCCCCTTTTAACCAGCGTTACGCCAATTAGAATTACAACTGCTGCAACAAAAATCCAGACAGAAATTTTTTCATCTAGAACGAGCCAGCCGAGAAATAATGCTATGATTGGATTAACATACGCGTAAGTTGCCACTAACGAAACAGGCAGATGAGCTATTGCATACATATACGAGCCGTAACCAACCAGCGAACCTGCTATAACCAAATACAAATAAGCATAAAAACTTTCGTTGGTAAAATGAAATTTAGCTCCTTCACCAATTGACAAACCAAGTGCCGTTATTATAATTCCCGCAATTGTCATTTGAACTGCGGCGCCCATCAACGGATGCACACTTACTTTTTTGTATTTCGAATAAAGAGTTCCAACCGACCAAAGCAGCACTGCAAATATCAATCCTATTATTCCAACCAAATAATCAGGGTCAAACAAAGTCTGGAGATCGCTGCCAAAAATCATAGCAACACCAATTAAGCCCAGTAATAAGCCTGCAAAGATTCTTGGATTTATTTTCTTTCCATGCGGAAGAACTGACTCAATCCCAACAATCCAAAATGGAACAGTTGTTATCAAAAGAGCAGCCAAACCACTCGGCACCCATTGCTCTGCAAAAACAACTAAGCCATTTCCACCTCCGAGCAGCAGAAGTCCTGCTATACCAAGTTTAATCAAGTCGTTTTTATTTGGCAGTTTATACTTTCGGAGCAATAAGATTACCAACATAAGAGGACCTGCAAGGATCCACCTAAGTCCTGTGAATAAAACCGGAGGTAA
>JBFLWC010000470.1:0-4985 GCA_040758415.1 Bacteroidota bacterium
TTTTTCAGGATAAAGAGTGATTCTTCCAGAGCTTGAAGTGTGAATTCAACATCGGCATCACTGTGTGAGAATGAGATATTATGAAATCCTTGCCAGAGAATTCCACGCTTAATCATTTCCTGCTGCATCAAAGATTTTTGCAAAAGCGGGTCTCCAGCTTTTTCATCAAACATTGCCATCGAACGCCAATTATAACCGATCACTTTTGTATAATCAATTCCAAGTTTTTGAACAACAGAGTTGTATCCGTCTTTTAATTTCTTCCCTTGGTTATTTAAAAACTCCGGAACATTTTTGTTGCGCAGCTCTTCGATTGTTGCTTTTGCCGCTGCAAGTGAAAGTGCTTCGCCGCCAAATGTTGTGTAGAAGAAAACATCTTCATGGGCAAGATCCATAATTTTTCTCTTGCCGGTCAGGATCGAAACAGGCATTCCGTTGGCAACTGCTTTTGAATACGTTGCAAGATCTGGAGTGATGCCGAAATATTCTTGTGCGCCGCCAAGAGCCATTCTGAATCCAGTCCACATTTCATCAAAAATCAGAACGATTCCTTTTTGTTCACACAATTCGGCAAGTTTGTGCAGAAAATTATCTTTCGGCTCTGTAAAAACAACCGGCTCAAGAATTACTGCGGCAACATCATCATCAATAGATTTTTTTACAGAGTCAATATCGTTGTAATCAAATGTGAAAGAGATTGCTTGAACTGCAGCCGGAATTCCATGATTGCGGGTTGTAACAGCAATATACCAATCGTGCCAGCCGTGATAGCCGCAGCATAAAATTTTATTTTTGTTCGTGTATGCTCTTGCAAGACGAACTGCCGCGCTTGTTACATCGGCGCCGGTTTTACTATAACGCACTGCTTCTGCATTCGGTACAACTTCGCGAATCATTTCTGCAACTTCCACTTCGAGCGGGTGCATCATCGAAAATGTAATTCCATCTTCTAATTGTTTCTTTATCGCGTCATCAACTTTGGGATACGCATAACCGAGCGAAAGCGGACCGACGCCCATCAAGTAATCAATATATTCGTTATCGTCAACATCCCAAACGTGAGAACCTTTCCCTTTAATCAAATATTTTGGTGCAACGCCTTTAACCCATTGTCCCGGTCCTTTTGCAAGTGTTTGAGTTACGGAAGGAATTAATCCAAGTGCGCGGTTGTAAAGCTCGTCGGATTTTTTTATTTGCGGATAATTGTTGTTGAGTGAAATTTTATTTGCCATCAAAACTCCTAAAAAATAGCACGCAGATTTAACTGATAAAACGGATTAGAAAAGATCAGTTCGAATCTATTAAATCTGTTTCTGTGTGCTATTTGCTATTGTTTCTAATATTTTTTTTGTGATTAATTCCGCAGTAAAACCCTCATACTCCAACACATAATTCAGCAGTGCCGGCTTGAACCATTGATTCATCAAAGCAAAGGGAAGAATATTTGCACTCTTTCTGCTTCGCAAAAGAATTTCTACAAGAATTGTATAAAGTCCCCCTGTGATAAAGTGATCTTCTAATGTTACAATCAATTTGCATTCGTCAACGGTTTTCAAAATTATTTTTTCGTCTATCGGTTTAGGTGTGCGGATATTTATTAAACGAACAGTAATGTCTTTCGATTCTAAAATTTCTTTTGCTTTGAACGCTTCACCGAATAAAAATCCATAAACAAGAATAGCAACATCTTTTCCATCGCCGAATATTTCTGCTTTGCCAATTTCAAACTCATCGTGTACAACAACAGGTTTGGTGTTGTTATAACGAATATAAAACGGAGAAGGGCTTGCAAAAATTTTTGGCAGACATTTTAACATATCATCTTCATCAGCAGGACAAAATACATTAATATTCGGAATGCCACGCATGATTGAAACATCTTCAACGGCTTGATGCGTCGGTCCGTTGCCTTCTGATAAAAATCCCGGCACAGCACCAACTATTTTTACCGGAAGATTTCCAATACCAACATCTGTGCGGATAAACTCGAAGGCACGCATAGTTAAAAATGTTGCAAGTGCATGAACGATCGGTATTCTTCCGCGCAGTGCAAGTCCCGCAGACATTCCAATCATCGTTTGTTCTGTAATACCTGTATCAATAAAATTGTTTTTGATTTTTAATGTAATGTTTCTCATTGCAGCTCTATTCTCGGAGGTCATAACCATATAGCGGTCATCTTTAGTAACAAGTTCAAGTAATAAATCTTCGTAGGTCATATCATCTTGCAGTAATTGTTTCAGAAATTAAATTAGCTTTTTCTGCTCCGTGCAATTCTTTTAGAAGTTGTTCAATTTCTTCTTTCTTGAAATTTACAAACCAGCGGTCTGATCGTTGTTCAATACTCGGTAGTCCCTTTCCGCGTATCGTTTCTGCAATTATTACCGAAACTTTTTCTTTCTCGAACGGAAATTTTAAAAAAACTTTTTCCATCATTTCAAAATTGTGTCCGTCAACAGTTTCAACTTTCAATCCGAACGCTTCAAATTTGTTATCGAGAGGGTTCAGCGGAATTAAATCTTCAGTCTGCATATTTGCCTGGAATTGATTGCGGTCAACAATGATCAAAAGATTATCTAATTTATATGCGGATGCAACGAGCATTGCTTCCCACATAGAACCTTCGTTCAATTCGCCGTCGCCAACAACAACAACAATTTTATTTTTCTGGTTTTTCAATTTGCAGTCGAGCGCAACGCCCATCGCAACAGAAAGATTATGACCGAGCGAACCGGAATGAAACTCTATTCCGGGAATGTTTCTGTTCGGATGCCAATAGATGAAATCGTTTGTCTTGAGATGATTTTTCAGCCGTTCTTTTTCCAGCCATCCCAGCTCAACGTAAGTTCCGTAAAGTGCAGGCACGTCGTGTCCCTTCGACAGGAAAAAATAATCACGGCCCGGGTCATTCAATTTTTCTAAGGACACATTTAAAAATTCTTTGTAGAGATAAACAATCAAATCTGCGCATGAAAGAGATGCGCCGATGAAACATCCTCCGTTACCGCTCATTCGAATAATATGTTCTCTTACTCGCAGTGCAGTTTGCTCAAGCTCTGTTAATTGTTCTTTCGTCATTTGCGGGTAATCTTGTTTTTGTAATCGTCAATCTGTTTTAGCTCGTTGAGATGATTTTCATACCAGTATTTGCCAAGATATTTTTGGTTGATTGCAGCAATCTCCGGTTTTTGCTCTATCAAATCTAATATTTCACGTAAAGAAAAAATAGGATTGTTTGGATAAAGCTCTTCGTAAATTTTTTTAATAAACAGATAATCTTCTTCGAAATCAATTGTCCAACGATGAGTGGTCGAGAAGTCGAGTCCAGTTTCCCATTCTATATTTGCAATGCGGAATTTATCCGGATTCTCCCAGATGAAAGGGGTTGTATGTTCGCGCTCGAAATTTTTTTCAGCTTCTTTCCATGCTCGTTCTAAAGCTGTAAACGACATTACTTCCACATCGTTGCCATCGGGGTAAGTAGCTGGATGAAGATTGCTGACGAAATCAAATTTATCTGCATTGCTTATATAGTAATTTAGAACTTTGTCAATCACAATCGGATCAATAAGCGGGCAATCGGATGGAATTTTTACAACTCCATCTGCGCTAAATTTTTTTGCAGTCATGTAATGACGATCGAGCAAATCGTTTAAGTGTCCGCGGAAACAATTTATTTTTTCCTGCGCGCATAACTTTTCAATTGCATCATCATCAGGGTTTGTTGATGTAGCAACAACAATCTCTCCGGTGAGTTCGGCAGCATTAACGCGTTCGATCATACGAACCAAAAGCGGCCTGCCAAGAATTGGCAGCATAACCTTGCCGGGCAATCTTGTAGAAGACATCCGTGCTTGTATGACTGTAACGATTTTCATTTTTATTTGTAATGGAACCTAGAATTTAAATCAAACATCCGATGAATATCTTCCAGTGTAATGTTTGGCTCATCGAGAAGTTGTTTTCCAATCAGTGCAATTTTTTCCGAGGAAGTTCCGTTGTTCTGAATAGGTAAAAGTTTTTTTAATTCATCAATATCGAAGGCAGAGTATACTTTTTTACCCAATGCCAATCCAGGATAAACAACAGAGGAATATTTTGTTATGAGCACATCGCAATTGGCAATCATTTGGTTTGTGTTTCCATTTGTAAATACCAGAGCGCCCGGAGCGTAGCGGTTTATCTCTCTTGTTGCACGTTCAATATTCTCATTCGGGTGCAGTTTGAAAATCAGCTTTCTGCCCCCGGCTATTTTAACGCATTGGCGGATAAATTTTTTTCTATTCTCATATTTGTATGTCTCTCTCGCATCGGAAGTAGCAGCCAGAACAAAATTCTTGTGTGGAAAGTTATTATTTACAAATTGCTTAATGTTATCAAAATTTGGAATGCCTGTAACAATTATTTTTTCTGGCTCCGCTCCTTTACGAATGAAAAAATTTTTATAACCAATCGAAGCAACACAAAACAAAGTGTATTGATTGGATATTCCCATTGCAGACGTGCTTGCAAACCAACGGGGAAGTTTTAGATACTTCACCAAATAAAACATCAAGTTCTCCGGATCGGTCATTCCTTCTTGAACAAGAATTACTTTTTTGCTGCGGATGTTTTTTGGCATAATCAAATCAGCGCAAGTATAAACTAGATCGTAACTGTATTTAATGCCGCGGTAATCAATTTCAAGATTGTTTTTGCGAAGATAATCCTCTGTGTTCGAACGGAATATTCCGTTGAGTATGGAAAATTTTAAGTGGCCCTTTTTTACAAGATAATTAATAAAACCGTCAGCGTAATAGGGAGTAAAGCAGCAATCGTAATCTCGAAAGTGCTTCGAGATCTGATGCATCATCGAAGTTTGATTTAACGAGCCGCAAATGAAAAGAATTTTTTTCTTAGCCATTGATTGAAAATTTTTAGTAGACAACAATACCGGTAAGCAGAAAAATTTTTTTACAATCTTTACTTATAACTTTTCTTCAGCT
>JBFLWC010000471.1:0-4874 GCA_040758415.1 Bacteroidota bacterium
AAAAGGAAACGGGGTCTTCAATCGTTATAAATTTCCAATCCTGACTGCAGATCACACGCCAATATTCTGGCGGTATGATTTAAATTATGAAGCTAATCCACACTTAGTGGAGCGAATTGGAATAAACGCTGTGTTCAATTCCGGCGCTATGGAATTCAATGGAAAGATTGTTCTATCGGCAAGAGTTGAAGGCGTTGACAGAAAATCGTTTTTTGCAATTGCAGAGTCATCAAACGGAATTGATAATTTTAGATTTTGGGATTATCCAATAGTGATGCCTGAAACAGATAATCCCGACACAAATATTTATGATATGCGTTTAGTAAAGCATGAAGACGGCTGGATTTATGGTTTGTTCTGTACAGAAAGACGCGACCCGGAAGCGGCAGAGTTTGATACATCTTCTGCAATTGCAGCTTGCGGTATTGCCAGAACAAAAGATTTAATTAAGTGGGAAAGATTGGATGATCTAATTTCATACTCCGGTCAACAAAGAAATGTTGTTCTTCACCCGGAGTTTGTTCACGGAAAGTATTTTCTTTATACACGGCCGCAAGAGAGATTTATTGATGCAGGCAGAGGCGGAGGTATTTGTTGGGGGCTTACCGATAATATGGAACACGCTGAAGTGAAGGAAGAAGTAATTATAGACAAAAAAAAATATCATACAGTTTATGAAGTTAAGAACGGTCTTGGTCCTCCGCCAATAAAAACAGAAATGGGATGGCTGCAATTAGCGCACGGAGTTAGAAATACAGCAGCCGGTCTACGGTACGTTTTGTATTTATTTCTAACCGATCTACAAGAACCGAACAAAATAATTGCAAAACCAGGCGGATATTTTATTGCTCCTGAAGGCGAAGAAAGAATCGGCGATGTTTCAAATGTTGTTTTTAGCAACGGATGGGTGAAGAAAGATAATGGTGAAGTGTTGATCTATTATGCTTCTTCAGATACACGCATGCACGTTGCAAAATCAACCATTGCTAAACTTTTAGATTATGTGGTGAACACACCTGAAGATGAATTTAAAAGTACAGCAAACGTAAAGACGAGGATTGAGTTGATAACGAAAAATCTTGAAGTAATGAAAAAAATAAAGATGAAGAAAGACAGCTGATTCGTCCCGGTCGGATTCTTCAGAAGTACAAAATGCAAAGTACTAAGTACGAAGTACGAGGTACGAAGTACGAATTAAAATGACTAATGACAAACTAACTTCTTATTTCTCAGGACTGCCTGTCTCTGCTGGCAGGCTGGTATAGCTTCTATCTTTCCTCATAACTATTAAAATTTTCCAGATATTTCGAATTGAGACACCTGGATATAAAAACTTTTTACAGGAAAAAGTCTTAGATTTGCTGCGTTAATTTTGAAAAGCGGAGAACAAATGAAAATTAAACCGATCTACCTATATCTTGGTGTGTTCGTGATTTTTAGTGTTGCAGTAATTTTCTTTTCGAATTCTACAAAAGAATCTAATAGAGCGAAAGGATTGAATCCGAGTGCGGAAATGCCGAACGACGATATTCATAAGGGAATTAAATCTGATGGTAAGGAAGGTACTCCATCCAGATCTAATGTGAGGCAAGAAGCTCTTGAAAGGATGAATGCTCTCAAATCTGAAGTTGAAAAAAATCCCAACGACACAGCCAAGGTTCGCCAATATGCAGATATGCTTACGATGGGGCACAATTCTGATGAGGCAGCCAAACTTTATGAGAAGATCTTAAAGATAGATCCTAAGCGGATTGATATAATGCTGCAGCTAACATTTGTCTATTACAACAAAGGTGATTTAAACAAAGCTGAGGAGTATACTAATAAAGTACTCAAGATCAATAAAGATCATCTGATTGCAAACTACAATCTTGGCGCAATAGCAGTGGCAAGAGGTGAGAATCAAAAAGCTAAAGCAATCTGGCAGGATTTGGCAAAAAAATATCCACAAACAGAAATAGGCAGCATTGCAGGGGAATCTGCTAAGCAGCTCGATCAGATTCCGAAGAGATAGTTTTTATGTACCTCCCCTAAAATCCGTGATTGTTATATAGCTTATGCGAGATGCTAGACCCCGACAAGTGTCGGGGCAGGCGTGAGAAATAAGAAGTTAGTTTATCATTAGTCATTTTCATTCGTACTTCGTACCTCGTACTTCGTATTTCGTACCTCGTACTTCTGATGTTTGGACAAAGTGAGGCGAGGAACCGTTCTCTACTGCTAATCAGAAATAATTTTGGTAATAAGTGAACGGGGAATTTTTTCAAAATAGAAATTTTTGACGGTAATTTTTTTAGGAAATTTCTTCCAAATTTCTTCAACAGATTCTTCATTCTGTGTGAACGAATTTTTCTTTGAGAATTTTGATTTATCAACTACAACATAAAACGGTTTCTTATAATATTTACATAACACTGCTAACTGTAAACTGCCGGTTTTGTTTACAACATCTCTATTCCTTAGAACAGAATCGGCACCAATTAAAACCGCATCGCATTTTTGAATGTAACTACCTATCATAGCTTCAGTAATTAACTCAACTTTGATCTTTTCTCTAACTAATTTCTTTGCAAGAATTCTTCCTTCTAATCCTGGGCGGGATTCGCAGATGGTTATTAGTTTACAGTTATAGGTTGTCAGTCGCTTAACAATTTCAAAAACTGTTTTACTATTTGAAATAGTTAGAATTGTTTTTTTGTTTTTCAGAAATGGATAAGCATTAGCAAAAATTTTATCATAAACAGTTTTCTTTTCTTTGTTAAACCTGCGGAAAAATTTTTCTGACAACTGCCCGCTGTTAAGCTCTAGCTTCAGTTGTTCTAAAAAGTCTTGAATATTTTGGAAAGTTTGAAATTTTTTCTGAAGCAGCGAAATCAATTGCGGCTTGTTTTGAATTCCGTCGAAATTGTTCCGGAAGAAGATATTTATTTGTTCCAGCAGTTCACTGCTGCCCGAGGTTTTGTCGGCAAAAATTCTCTTCAATTCAACTTCATTTTTTTTCTTCATCAAAAGATGATGCTATTATTTTGAGTCGAATTTAAATCCTTTAGCAGGTTCACGTAATGTAAGAACCGGACATGGAGCTTTACGCACAACTTTTTCAGCAGTGCTGCCAAATAATAAATGCTCAACTCCGGTGTGTCCGTGTGTTGCAATAATAATTAAATCAGCATCTTTTTCTTTTGCTGTTTCAATAATTTCAACAAACGGTTTTCCGGTCTTGATAATTGTTTCTCCCGCGATGGATGCCTCAATCATATTTTTAGCAAGATTTTTCAGTTCATCTTCGGCTCGTGAATGTAAGTCAATATCGGTCGAAGGAATTGCAACCTGCCCCATGCTGAAGTCCGCGGGATAAATTATTGGCTCGACAACATAGATTAAAGAAATTTTTGCGTTAAATTGTTTTGCAAACTGAACTGCATATTTTAATGCATTCTTAGAGTAATCGGAAAAATCAATCGGCACTAAAATTTTTTTAATAAGTTCCATTGTTCCTCCTTACCTCGTTCTTGTTTTGTTATAAAGAGCAAAGTAATCTTGATTTAGATTTCTCAAGCGTGTTGCAATAATTTGAGAAATACCTCTTAAGATTTGTATTCCTTCTTTTTGATGGGCTTCGGTAAATTCGTCCAGATCAGGTTTAAATATCACGGCTAATTGCGATTCTTTCAATGCAATTGCAGAAGCCGATCTTTTTTCTTCGTCGAGCAATGCAAGTTCTCCAAAAAAATCGCCTCGCCCCAGCAGAGCTAAATCAAACCGTTCACCGTCTTCATCCTGGGTAATCAAAATTTCACCTCTGATAATTATGTACAAACCAATACCGGGGTCATTTTGAAAAAAAACATATTCATTAGCAGTATAAACTCTATTATGAATGACCTTCATCAAGAGTTTAATGCTCCTTGCTTTAAGGTCTCTGAACGGCGGCATCGAGAGGATAACTTCTTCAAGTTCACTATTTTCTGTTGGCGGCTTAAAAAAGTTTGCCCAAAAACTACTCTTAGTAATTCCCTTAGAACTATTGTTCATTTTAACCTCTCAGTTAAAAATTCCCGATTCTGCAACGCGCCAAATTTTTTGACACGAAAATTTATTTTCGTAGAGTGCGCGGCCTATTATGACCGAATCAACATACTCGAAAGCTTCACGCTGTAATTTCATTAAATCTTCGTAACCGCCAATTCCGCCGGAATGTGTTACTTTTGTTCCGGCTGCTTCTGCAATTTGCTTCGACAATTCAATGTTAGGTCCCAGCATCATTCCATTTCTGCTAACATCTGTAACAACAATTCTTTTGGCACCAAGTTCTTTCAGATGTTTTGCATAATTAATTGCTTTTATATGAGTGCGTTGTTGTCTTCCTCTTGTTACAACTTCGTCATTCGTTACATCAATTGCAGCTACAACTTTGTTAGGTGTAAACTTGCCTAAAATTTTTGCAAACTCAATCGGGTTTTCAAATGCCATTGTTCCAATCACAACCCGCGCTACTCCCAACTCGAATGCGTCTTCTGCATCTTTATAAGTGCGGATACCACCGCCCAGTTCAACCGGAATGATTACCGATTGGCACATTCGTTTTATGATATCAAAATTTATATGCGAGTGTTCGTGCGAAGCATCAAAATCAACTACGTGTAGGCACTTCGCATTTTCTGCACGCCAAATCAACGCCATCTCAACCGGGTCGTTCCCGTATTCTGCACAATCTAATTCCGGAATTCCCTGAATTACTCTAACTGTCTTGCCGTTTTTAATATCTATAGAAGGAATAATGAGAATCTTTCCCATCGAATTTCTGCTTGACACTTTACTTTTATTATTTCTTTGATATTTTTTTTATATCCAAGTGAAAAATAGGGAAATGA
>JBFLWC010000472.1:0-2158 GCA_040758415.1 Bacteroidota bacterium
AATAATGCCGAAAAATATTTTTTCTTCAATTTTTATTTCAGGTTTGGAAAAAAAACATCTCTTCGAGATTTCATTCCGAGAATCCTCAATCATAACCAAACATCTGGAGGCGGATACATCTGCTGTTGCGTTAATTCCAACACTCGACTTGATCAATCACCGTCACCTTTTTGTATCGAGCAAATTTGCTCTTTCATTCAACGGAATTTTATCGAATTCATATTTCTATTTTGTTGAAGGAGAAAAATCTATAGAGAAAATTTTTTTACGCGGCGACGTTTCGATGAATGAAATTATACTCGCTAAAATTCTTTTTGCCGAAAAATTTTCTGCGGGTGTTGAATTCATTCTTGATGTAAATAAAAATATTGAAAAAGAAAAAGATTACTTTGTTACAGGCGATGAAAATTTTACTTCGCAGAATTTTGAAAAAGGTATCAGCTTTGCAGATGAAGTTGCCGACCTAATTGAGCTGCCGTATGTGAATTTTGTTTTTGCTTCGCCGGATAGAGAAGCGCTGGAAAAATTCAACGAGTTGATGAGAGTAATAAATTCCGAAATTGAAAACAAAATAGAAAGAACCTTAAAACCGCTTCCATTTTCAGAAGAAACAAAATCATTCATCTCAAACAACATCGGGCAACTTTATTTTGATATTACCGACAATGAAGTAACAGCAGTAAACGAATTAATCAAGCTTGTTTACTATCACGGAATTATTGACGATATGTTTGATGTGAAGTTTATATAATGATTGGAATGAAGTACAGATATTTTATTTTACTATTTCTTCTAAGCCAGCTTTTTATTTCGCATCCCTTCGCTCAACAATGGTAGTCTTAACTATGATTATAAATATAATTATGGTCCCGGCTGCGAAGAAGTGGACGGATTACTTATTCTATTCAATTCCTACTGTGTGTGGAGCTGTCTAAAAAGTAATTTTTCAGTCTTAAAATCCGTGAAAATCAGTTATAATCTGTGTCATCCGTGTTCGATTTTAAAAAAATAATTACTTTTTAGACAGCTCCACCCACAAGGTTGCGCTGAAAGTTTATGAAATGTTAGGCAGAGACCTTATTGTTAAATCTGAACATGTGAGTAAGAAAGAACATTTGGATTATTTCTAATCAATTCAAGCATGTGTGAAGTTGCCGGCGCTTTCAACTTCATTGCGCAGCTTGCAACCAATCCACCGTCAAAAATAATATTTTCAACCTCTTCAATATTAATATCACCTTCGCGCAGAACATCCAAAACGGAAGCCAGCACACCCGGTCTATCATAATGTTTTACTACCAATTGGTAATGCGTTTCAGGTGCTTTAGCGCGGTTTACCCAGTGTGCAATTACTCCACTATTGATGTAACCGAGAATGATGTTGACCGTTTCATCAGCAACTGCATTCTGTGCCTGGTCTGTCGAAGCGCCGATGTGGTGTGTAACATAAGCATTTTCAACTTGCTGCAGTTTTGATGAAACTACGCCCGATTTACTTTCCGGCTCATCCTTAAAAACATCGAGACCAACCTTCAAATCTTTTTCTTTTATTGCTCTCATCAACGCATCCTCGTCTACAACACCCGGACGCGATGTGTTTATAAATATCGCGCCTTTCTTCATGTAGCCGAACATCTTATCATTAAATAAATTTTTTGTGTCGGCAGTTACAGGCAGGTGAAGTGTTACAACATCGGCAATAGGAAGAATTTGATCGAACTCGGAGAAATCTTTTACGCCGTAACCTTCGATGCGTGAAATATCTTTTGCGTAGATGCTCATCCCCATTGCCTGAGCGCGCTTTGCAACTTCTTTGCCAATTGCACCATAACCAACAATCGCTAAAGTTTTTCCAAACAATCCTTCTGCCTTAGAGTACTTGCCTTTGTTCCAAATTCCTTTTCTGAAATCAATAACGTTATCCGGAATTTTTCTGTCGAGAGCGATCATTAACCCTATTGCAAGTTCTGCAACCGCAATTGAATTTTTACCCGGGCAGTTTGAAACATAAACTCCTTTTTTATTAGCAGCTGCTATATCAATGTTATTAACACCTGCACCGGCTCTAACAATTAGATTGAGCTGCTTTGAATTCTCGATTGTTTTTGCGCTGACTATAGTAGAACGAACAACTAGACAGTCAACTTCTTTTGCCGCT
>JBFLWC010000473.1:0-6134 GCA_040758415.1 Bacteroidota bacterium
CTATGCAATTAGATAATTCATAAATAATTTTTCTAAAAAAACATTTTCAGTAAATTTGTGCAGCAGCAAAAAGGTTTAAGAAAAATGAATGCAAAAAAATTTTTGTTTCTATTTATTGTTTGGATCTCAGCACACATTTTAGTTCTTGCTCAATCTCCAGGACCGAAATGGGAAAAAGTTTTAGAATTAAGCGAGCGGACAATTTATATTGATACCTCGAGCGTCAGACAATACGAAAACCAAATTTCGGTTCTAAGCATTGCAGTTTATAAACAGCCACAGCCAATAACATCCTTAAATAAAGAAGCGACAATTATCAAATCGCAAATTTTATTTAATGCTGCCACAAAAAAGTTTACTGTTATCGGAACGCTCTATTACGATAAAAATCTGAAAATACTTGGCGAGACTTCTTTGCCGGGATTTGCATCGAACAGTGAAACGTTTTCTGTTGCTATAGAAGGAAATGAAGCGATGACTGTAGTGTTCAACAAATCAGTTGATTATTTAAAAAGAGAAACCCCGGTGATCGAACAAAAAGATTTTTCTAAGAGCGGAGAGAAAAACAAAAAGTTTGTAACAACCGATAAAAAAGATAAACCGAAAGTTGATTCATTAAAACCTACTGTAAAAGACACAAGTAAATCAGTTGATAGAATTGCACTTTATCTGAGCAAGAAAGATTCTGTACAAAAAGCTGCAAGCCAAACTGCGCAAACAGAACCGGTTCAAGCCAAGTATTCTGAAGAAAACGAAACTAATCCAAAGAGTACAATCTTTACCGATGGATCGAAATATTCTTTTCAAGTTTCTTCATGGAAAAATAAAATGAAAGCTGATAGCGAAGTTAGAAGATTGAAAGGAGAGGGGCACAATGCTTTTGTTACAGAAGGTTACGTGAAAGGAATTACCTGGTATCGTGTTCGTATCGGCTACTTCAATTCACTTGAAGAAACAGAAGAATACATGAAGAAAATGAGATAGTATTTTTTAAACCCCATTTCTTGTTTTCATAAAGAATTTCTTTTTAATACTAACTCACATATTGACAATAACAAAATGCCGGTTTGTTTTTTTGTTTCAGATATCCACGGAAACGAAGAGCGTTATGAAAAACTCTTCAACCTAATTACTGAAGAAAAACCGCATGCTGTTTTTCTCGGGGGGGATCTTCTTCCACATCCGTTCTCAAGTAAAAATTTTGTAAAAGATTATCTCACTTCTCATTTCAACTTCATCAAAGAAAAATTGGGGGCAAATTATCCCCGCATATTTATAATACTTGGCAACGACGATGCTCGCTCGGAAGAATCTAACGTTAAAGCTGCAGCCGAACGAGGCGTGTGGGAATACATTCACTTCCGTAAGGTAGAATATAAAGGTTACAAAATTTTCGGCTACTGTTTTACACCGCCTTCACCTTTTCTTCTAAAAGATTGGGAAAAATATGATGTCTCGCGCTACACTGAAGCTGGCTGTATTTCCCCCGAAGAAGGGAAGCGAACTGTAAAAATCCTGGAACACGAAAAAAAATATTCAACAATCAAAAAAGATTTAGAACAACTCGTGGATAACGAAGATGTCTCGAAAGCAATTTTTCTTTTTCACGGGCCGCCTTATCAAACAAACTTGGACCGCGCAGCTTTAGACGGAAAAATTCTTGATCACATTCAGGTTGATGTTAATGTAGGCAGCGTTGCAATAAGAAAATTCATAGAAGAGAAACAGCCGTTGATTACTCTGCACGGACACATTCATGAATCGGCACAAATAACCGGCAGCTGGAAAGATAAAATTGGCAATACATTCTGTTTTAGCGCAGCACACAATGGGAAAGAGTTAGCAGTCGTCAAATTTGATGCGTGTAAACCTGAAAACGCACAACGGTTTTTACTCTAACTTTTGTTTTGATTTAATTTTCAGAGGTCGCGCAGCATCTGTAACTGCACCAATCTTTGCTGCATAGCTCGTTTTGTTTTTTATATCGTCGTCAGTTACATAATGAACATCAATTAATCCTTGCGACTTGTAACCAGTTCGTAAATAATTCATTTCGCTCAATGCTAAACTCCATCCTTCAAACCAAAGACCGAGTTCGCCGATATTACATATTTCTTTTTCGATATGGACGATAAGATCAATATCGCTTCCGGGTCCGGAGACAGCATTTTTTGTGCTTCCGAAAAGATATAATCCTTTCACTCCAAAGCGTTCGGCATCAAGTACAGAGGCAATTTTTTCAGCCATCTTCATCCGCCATCGCCAGTGATCGCCAGGATGATATTCAATTACATCCTTAAATTCTTTTTCGTGTAAAACTTCGCCGGAAGGATTTGCAAACATTCCTAGAGCTTGGTCAAGTTCCGCGTTCATCAAAATTTTTAAAATAGAACCGCCGGTTGCTTCCGAAACATCAATTACTTTTACTACATCTTCAAGGTAATGATACTCCGGAACAAGCTCGGCAAAAATATTTTTTGAATTTTCGAAAAATTTCTCTTTGAACTGCACACCCTGGTCGTCAGGATAAAGAGGTAAATAACGAATGTTCGCTTCAACCAAATCCTGAAAGAAATGAGTGCCAAAAGAAAGATCGGGCACGTAGTTTCCTTTCTTGCGGGCAATCTCGATCAGCATAGCAGTGTTGTTTATATCGGAATAAGTAACGCTTACGCCAAGTTTAATATCGCCCCGGCTGCCCCATCTGCCTGGTCCCATCAAAATAAATTTTCTTTTTGGAAGAGTTTTATTCAACTTACTTACTGCACGTCCAACATTGAACATTTTTGTCCGATCGGAAATTTCAGTGTACTTCTGAGGGTCAACGTAAACAATATGTGTAATGTCCTGGACTTTTCCGTTCGAAACATAACGATTAGCAGTGAAGAGAACTTTTTCTTCCGACACATCTTTTGGAATAGGATCGGAATTCGATTCGCCTGAAAAACTTTGCGGGCGGCATTGAAGCAGATAAAAATCATTTCCATCTGAAGCAAACTCAATATCAACCGGAGATTTCATTCTGGCCTGAAGAGTTTTCATGATTGTATCAATTCGTTTTAAGAAATTCGATCTGGCAATTAATCCATCGAATGTAACAATAAGTTCTTTAGAGTGATCATCAATATCCCAAGCCATCGGCTGACGAAGCATAGTTGCTTCCAGCACAGAAAAAATTTCTGTTGAGAGCGGGTATTCTTGACCGAATTCATTAAGAAGTTTAGTTATCTCGATTGATTCGAATTCGTTTGTTTCTAAATTGATGACGTCAATTTTTTTTAACGAATATCTTCGTAATTCTTCGGGCGAGATGTTTACTCTTAAATTCGGCTGACCCGGCGAAACAAGGACGGGGTAATCGTCACTCAACCGATCAACGGCTCTGGTTCCCAAACCCGGAACAAGCCGCACAAGTCCGTCTTCTCGTTTTATACGCGGCGACCAACGGAATTCATTATTGCTAAATGCAACGCCGGCATAAGCAGGCATAAAATATCTTCCAACTTTCGACCCCACAACTTCTTGAATCATAACCCCCATCTCTTCGTGGAAATCAAGCAGTCCCCGTTCTGCCCGATACTCGATCGGGTCGGGACTGAATGTTGATGCGTAAACTTCTGCAATTGCATCCAGCAAAGCCGATAAACGCTGCTGCTTTGTTCCTTGATTTGCCAGGAATAAACTTTTGTATTTGCCGGAGAACGCGGCACCCATCTGGTCTTCCAACAAACTTGAACTGCGCACTACAAGAGGTCTTTCGCCAAGGTCGTCAAGCGCCATTGATAACCCTTTAACAATGTCGGGCGGAAACTCAGAGTTCTTAAAAAGCTGAACAACGTGTGGATACTCTATTCGCACTTCGTCAATCTCTTTGTATTTCTGTTCCATAACTTCTTCAAGGTTATTGTGCTGCATAAAGTAAAGAACGCCGTCTGAAGTTATATACCATGTCTTTGGAGTTTTTATCTCGCGTAGAATTTCTATTTGCTCTCCTTCTTTTTGAAGGATGTGTGCGGCTAAAAATATTCCCGCGCTCTTACCCCCAAGTTTTCCGTGGCTATCGGCAGGGAAAATCATTTTATCAATCAGTTTGTAAAAGTCAGTCAACTTGACGTATTCTTTGGCAACGCTGATGTAATCAAGATGGTCCGTAAAAAATCTTCTTAGAAGAGAAACGCGCAAACCTTTTATTGTTGACGGCGGAAGTTCAAATTTTTCCGGCGTCATATGGTAATATTTCCGGATCGTATCGGAGATTTCTGTCAAAGATGTATCCTGGTTTTCAACAACTTTAACAAGAGAGCTGGATTTATCTTCTTGAATCCATTTTTGAATTCTGCTCAGGATTATATCATCCGGTAAATTTTCATCTGCAAGTTTTAAGATTGTTTCTACATACTGATCATAATTGACAATCTTAGATAACTTCATAGGTCTGTTATCATCGTAATGATGATCATCTTCAATTCCGCCGCGGCGCGAAAGACTATGTTTCATCAACATCTCAGCTTCTTCAACACCTTTCCAGCATAGCAGATGAAGCATCTTTCGTAAAAGACCGAGGAACAAATTTGGATCCGTCTTGCGGATCATATCAAGAACAATCCGCCATTCACCTTTTCTCCGCCCGTCAACTTGCTCGCGCACAGTGCGTAATTCGTTAAAAACATTTTTCAGTTTATGATGAAGTATAAAATGCCCCAGCCGTTCGGCAATTGTATCTAGTAATTTTTTTTCTTCTTTCAAGAAAGGACCATAACCATAATTTGCAGGCGGAATCTCTTCCAAATAATAAACTGCGATATGCCCTACAACTTTTTCTTGAACAACAATATCCGAGCTGATACACCACTTCGTTTCATCGAAGTCGCTTGTTTGATAAACAATATCTCCGTAAACCAATTTTGCTTTGCACTTGTTCGGGTACTGCCAGCCGGGGGGGATAGCATTTATTACCGTGTGAAAAGCTTGACGCAAAGAAATGTCGGAACGGTTTAAACTGTCTTCGATTGTGTATAGACAGTTCAATTCTTTGTTGCGTTCTTGCAGTTCGAAAACTAAATTATCTATCGGTTTGTGTTCGTTCAACATTTCTTTATAACTCCGCGGCTTTTTCTGCCGTCAACTTTTATTTTAAGCGACCGGTAAAGTTTTACGTGTTTGACAAAATTTGTTTCTCGAATTATCTGTTGTATTTCAAGCCAATCCCAGTCAATCTTAAACATTCCGTCAAAAGTTATAGAAAAATAACTTACGTTGAAACTGGTAAGGTTATGAAAGAAGTGAGAACCCTGGCTCAACTCGACATTTATTCCGAACAAAGTTGATTCAACAATTACTTTTGCGCCGGCTATTTGTCCCCATTCAACCGGTATACCAAGCCAGGGGTCTGAGCTGCCCCATCTTCCGAAACCGATGAGAAGATATGGCGTGTTTGCTTTCATCAATTCTTTGTTGATAGAATCAATCTCGTAAGAAATTTTTTGTGTGTTTTTCTTGTCGAATGTATCCGGTTTGACAAAAACAACATCAAAAATATTTTCGATTATACCGTTGCCCATTACACGATCGGATGCCGCAAGAACATCGCTGCCAAACATTTCTTTCTCTTCCAGCTCGATTGTTTCATCGGAAACCGTCATCGGACGAACCTGAAGAAATCCAAAACGTAATTTGTGCGTCTCTTCAGAAATAGTTGCAGCAAATTCAATTTCTACCGGACTTTCTAAAGACTCTTCGCAAACGTTTAAAAGTTTTTTGACGAGATCGTTAAATCGAAACTCATTCATAGTCAACAATCGAGAAAAATTTAAGATGCGCGGTCCTGCGCTGACGGTTCCCATAACAATTCTTTGAGAAGAAGCATCGTAAGTTGAAGCGATATATTTCAGTGTGTCATCGTAATCTGCTTCACTCAAATTTAACTTACAGATATACTCTGTTTCTTTTGTTGGATCGTATTCAATAAAGCGACTCATATTCACAGCCCAAAAATTTGTCTGAGTACTTTTTAGCATTTCAGCGGGGTCTGCAAACGGTGGAACTGATTTTGGAAATGCGGGCGAATAACTCCACACAAGTCCGCCGTCTACAATTGTTTTGCCTAGACCGAGCGCAAGATTAACGACTCCCTG
>JBFLWC010000474.1:0-4498 GCA_040758415.1 Bacteroidota bacterium
TCAATATTTTGGATTGGAGTGCCATCTCCAGGCAGATTCCAAAATTTCTTCTATCGAAAATTTAGGAAACCAGCTTAAAACTTCTCTTGCTTTTTTATTATCGGCAACTAGCATGGCAGGGTCGCCCGGTCTTCTTTCAACAATTTCAAAAGGAATTTCTCTGCCCGTAATCTTTTTAGCTTTTTCAATTATCTCAAGAACAGAAATTCCTTTTCCCGTTCCCAGATTAATAATTGCTGATTCGTTTTCATTGCTTAAATATTCCAGTGCCTTGAGGTGCGCAACTGCCAGATCATTCACGTGAATATAATCGCGGATGCAAGTTCCATCCGGTGTATCATAATTGTTTCCAAAAACAGAAATCTTTTTTCGTTTTCCAAGCGCTGTAAGGAGTACGATAGGAATTAAGTGCGGTTCGGGATCGTGGCTTTCACCTAAAACGCCGGATATATCTGCACCCGCAGCATTGAAATATCGCAGCGCAACATGTTTAATTCCGAATGCCGCTTCAAAGTCTTTCAACATTTTTTCAATAATTAGTTTTGTATTTGCGTATGGATTTATTGGATTCGACGGCTGGTCTTCAGATATCGGAACTTTAGTTGGATTACCGTAAATGGAACATGTGGAAGAGAAAACAAAATTTCTAACGCCATATTCAGAACAAGCGCGAATTAAATTAAAACTTCCGATGACGTTGTTTTGATAATATATCTCAGGCTGTTTTACAGATTCTCCTACATAAGCAAGCGCAGCAAAGTGAACTACAGAACTGGGCGAATGTTTTTTTATAGCATTTGAAAGAGCTGATGCGTCGAGCAAATCAACAACTTCCAAAAAAACATTTTGAGGAAGAGATTTTTTATCTCCTCGCGATAAATTATCAAGCACAACGGGCTCATGGCCGCTTTCAACAAGCAGCTTAACAAAGTGCGAACCAATATAACCGGCGCCACCGGTAACAAGAATTTTCAATTTCTCTCGACGAATTGTTCTTCTTAAAAATACAAAAATTATTGGCAGAATACTGAGTGTGGAATGTTGAGCGTAGAGTATAGAATGTCGAATGTAGAGTGCTGAATACTAAATACTATATTGGGAGAGAAAACTAAGTTTTGTACTTTAGCCACGTTAAAATTACATTTTATAGAGGTTGAAATGCAGAAACAAACAATTAAGATGATCAATGAAACAATTAAGAAAAACAAAATTGAAGTCATAGACCTGAAATCAATAGACCTTTCAGGAAGATTGCATCACATCTCTCTGCCGGTTTATGATAACATAATGAAAAAACTTATAACCGAAGGAATTGGTTTTGACGGCTCTAGTTTCGGTTTTCGCAAAGTTGAAAACAGTGACATGATTTTAATTCCGGATCTCGATACAGCAGTAATAGATCTATTCCGCCAAGCACCGACGTTAAGTTTTTATTCCAACATTGTTTTAACCGATGAAAAACATACACCTTTTTCTCAGGACGGAAGATTTATTGCAGGACAGACGGAAGCACTTCTTAAAAAAACAACAGGAGCTGATAAATCATGGTGGGGTCCGGAGTTTGAGTTTTATATCTTTTCAAAAGTAGATTACGATACACGCACGGCAACATCATATTACCGTGTTGAGCATGCAGAAGAATTTTACAAACGCGCTTATCACGCTGCAAATCCATTTGATCTTTACGACGATTTTCGCGACGAAGCAACGGCACTTTTGCAGAAGTTCGGAATCAAAGTGAAGTATCACCATCACGAAGCCGGCGAACGCGGTCAACAGGAAATTGAAACTTATTTTAGTAATTTATTAAAAACAGCAGACAATATAATCTCAGCAAAATATCTTCTCTTTAATTTTGCACGCCAAAAAGATTTGTTCATAACATTTATGCCCAAGCCGATGTATCAGCAAGCTGGCAACGGGCTGCATCTTCATTTGTATTTAACAAGGAATGGAAAAAATGCTTTCTATAAAAAAGGCGAATACGGAAATATGAATGAGCTTGGAAGATTTTTTATTGGTGGAATGCTGAAGCACGGTGCAGCACTTTCTGCTTTCACTAATCCAAGCACAAATTCGTACAAACGTTTGGTGCCGGGTTTTGAAGCGCCGGTTGCATTGACTTATGGGCACGGAAACAGAGCGTCTGCTATTCGTATTCCTAAATATGTTTCAAATCCCCAAGAGACGCGTTTTGAATACCGTCCCCCTGATGCAACTATTAATCCACATTTGTGTCTTTCTGCTATGCTGCTTGCTGGAATTGATGGAGTTGTAAATAAAATTGACCCGATTAAAGAGGAATTTGGTCCTTATGATAAAAATTTTCTCTTAGAAGAGGAAAAAAACAAAATTCATTTTCTACCACGTAACCTCGAAGAGGCAATTGATGCTCTCGAAGCCGATAATGATTTTCTTAAGCGAGGAAACATTTTTAACGACGAGCTTTTGACGCAGTGGATTAATTTGAAGAATGAAGAGATTCATTCGATCGGAACAATGCCTCATCCCTTTGAGTACAAAATGTATTTTAATTTATGAATGATGAGTGCAGAGCTTGAAATGCAGAAGGTAGAGTGTTGAATATAGAATTCTACGCTCAACGCTCTACATTCCACCCTCAACACTCTACACTCAAAAAAAGTAATAGTGCGTTTGTAGAAAAACTAAAAAATAACTTGCAGTAGTCTTTGTGAATGTAACTCCGTAATCAATACCGAGACCGAAGGATAAACCAGTAATTCCAGTTGTTCGAAGATCATATCCGAACAATGCGCTGAATCCCGCGCCTGTATCCCAGGCATTTACATCCCCAAAAGTTCTATCGTTAAGAAGAATAATTCCGGCACCTTCTTCAATATAAAATGGGAATGAAAAATCCTGTCGTATGAACCCTTTGAGCGAAAACACTTTTAAGAAAGGATAATATCTTCCAGTGCGGTTTTCCGGTAAAAATTTTTCAACCATTTGCGAATAAGTAAATGAAGTTCTGAAAGAGACATCGTTTTCAAACCACGGGATGAAATCAATGAATATCGTTCCGCCTAAACTTGAAATTGATGGCGAGTTGCCGCGTATGTTTCCAAGATGTAATGAACCGCCGAAACTAACCGAATTAATTTGAGCCGGCATACTTAACGAGAGAATAACCAGCAGAAAAAATATTTGAACAAACTTTAAAATCATTTTCTTTTGAAAGAAATCTTCGCAAAAACTATCTCTTGATCTAATTTAAGATAAGTAAAAGACTGATCAAACTCATTCTGGATAATCAGCAATCACAATTCTAAATTCGTTTGATGCACTTGCCTCCTTAAGAACTGATTCTACTTCAAACGGATCGTTAGGATTAGAGATGTGCAAAATATTTTTTTCAAATCCGGCAAGCAGATGGCGTAAAATTTTTTTGTTTATTGGTTGTCCACCTGTAGATGCAGCTTGTTTATTATAGAAGAGTAGAATTTTTATCGGCACTTCGCGCTGGAGAATTTCAATTAGACCGAGATTGCCGGCAGAGATAAACCCGAAATCGCCTGTGAGTGCCCAAACATTTTTATAACCGGAAAGATAAGCACCAATTGCAAGCGGAACACTTCCTCCCATATATGTTACAATATCAACAAAATCGTACGGTGGAAAGGCGAAACAGCTGGATGCAGTTGTATCGCCGGTTACAATCTCCCCGCCATAATTTTTGAACACATTTGCAAGTGGAAGATATTTTTCAGCAGCATTCTTTGCCCGTTCGGGCAGTTGATCCGGAACAACCGGAAGGTCGGGTTTTTGAATTAGTTCCGTGCCGCCGTTTAGTTTTTTTGCCACAAAAACTTTGTATTGATAATCTGCAAGCATAGGATGAACAACATGATGATAAACATCCCGTTTGTAATGAAAAGACTTTTTCAAATTTTGCTTTTGACTGAATGAAACTTCTTTTTGCATATCGAGTGAATTGATAATCAAAGCAAACGGCTGTTTTCTTTTTTCCGATTCTGTATATGCTTCTATCACATCGTTGTAAATATTTTCTGTCTTTGCAAATCTGAAAGGCATTGAAATTCCAGCAAGGATCGGCGCTGCTTCAAGTATATTATCCGAATGCCGTCCGCTTTTGTCTTCAAATAAAAATGAAACAAATCCAGCGGTTATTTCAGTGTAGAGAGAGTCAATCACGCTGTTAGCAGCTTTGGCTAAACCGTGAACCTTCATAAGAACAGCGGATCGTTTGCCAAGAATTGATGCAGCGTGTGAAATTGTGTATGCCGGTTCTTCATGAAATGAATATTGTAATCTTTTCTGCCCGAGTTCGTTGAACTCTTGAAACGTTTCTGTTGCGCCGTAACCCGGCACATGTGTTAAAACATCAACTTCGAGGTCAATCAAAGCATACGCAATAGCTTTTGCTGCAGTAGCGTTCATTAGTTAAATCCTTTTACCAATCTAAAGTTACAAAAATTTTTTTCTCGATTTGCCAAAGTAAAAGTTGAATGACATCTTT
>JBFLWC010000475.1:0-4265 GCA_040758415.1 Bacteroidota bacterium
GAAAGCGATTTTCTACCCGGACTTATAATTGATAAATACAACAATACATTTGTTCTTCAGATTTATTCAGCTGGAATTGAGAAAAACATTGACCTCATTACAAAAATTTTGAAAGAAGAGTTTTCAGCAAAAAATATTTTTACTAAAAGCGAAGAATATTTCCGCAAGCTTGAGGGATTACCTGTTGAGAACAAAGTTTATCTTGGAATTATAGAGGGAGAAATTATTTCTGACGGCTTTGTAAAGTATAAAATTAATTTTTCTACTGGACATAAAACGGGGTTCTATTTTGATCAATGCAACAACCGCGAATTCTTTGGAAAGTTTTGCAAAGACAAATCTGTGCTTGATTGTTTTTGCAATTCAGGTGGATTTGGTTTACACGCAGCAAAGTGGAACGCCAAGTCTCTTCTATTTGTTGATTCATCATCGGAAGAGATAAAAAATGCACAAGAAAATTTTTTTCTTAATGGATTCAGATGCGAAGCAGAATTTATTCAATATGATGTTTTCGATTACCTTGAAAATTGTAAAGCCCAAAACAAGAAGTTTGATATCATCAATTTAGATCCCCCCGCATTTGCTAAGAATAAAAAAACTATTGCTACTGCAATAAAGGGTTACGAAAAGTTGAACCGTCTTGCGATGGATTTATTAAAAGATAACGGTTTGTTGTTCACTTCGTCTTGCTCTCATCATTTAAATGAAGAAATGTTTTTGGATGTAATCAATAGAGCAGCACTCAAAGCAGGAAAACGAATCCAACTTTTTTATTCCAACAATGCTTCGTTAGATCATCCTTCGCTGCCTTCGATGGAAGAAACGGTTTATCTAAAGTTTGCCGCACTCAAAGTAAGAGACCACTGAAAAACCCGTAATTGTTATCCGCCATCCGTCAGCTGACTGAGGCGGACTAATGCGAGACGCTAGACGTAATAAATAAGAAGTTAGTTTGTGATTTGCCACTTATAATTTATCATTCGTACTTCGTCTTTCGTATTTCGTACTTCTAGAGAAGTTAGTTTGTCATTTGCCATTTATAATTTATCATTCATACTTCGTACTTCTGAAAAATCTACCAGCTGTCGGGTCAGAGTTTTCGGAAGAATATTTATTTTGTCTTTCTGTCAAGTTTAATTTTATTTTCCTCATCTTCAATTTCAGGATTGGGGATTTGTGTGAAAGCGATTCTCATCGGTGCAGATTTAAGTGCTAAGTGAGAACCCGCATAATATGCCGACGAATAACCATAACGTAAATTAAGTGCATCCACAGCTTTGTTAAGCGAGTGGATCTTTTCATAATTTTCAAATAGAGATTGTGTATTCTGATCCTCGTCGAGTAATTTATATAATGTTATTCCAACTGCAATCGGTTTTAAGTTTTTTAGAGGGCGGTTTAACCAAAGAAGGTCAAAAGCGCGCAGTAATTCAAGAGTGCTTTCGGTGTGAGAAAAATTTATCTCATCGCGCCATCGTTTACCGCCAAAATATTTAACTCCGACCGACATCGCTCCGGCAACGTAACCCAGATGCCTCATTCTCATTGCAGCTTTTTGAATCAGACGATTCAACACACTATAAGCACCTTCCTGTTCTCTAAGCTCCGGTTCTAAAACATGCGAATGCCCGATTGTAGTTCGTCTGCTTGGCGGTCGAATAACTATTTCACCGCGCAGCTGCGAATACATTCGTTCGCCTTCAATTCCACCCCACACTCTGCGTAGCATTGTTTTGCTGGCAGTGCAAAGTTTTTCTACTGTATCAATTCCAAATGAACGGAGCCGCGGCTCCATTTTTCTTCCAATGCCGGTAAGATCGTTGAGTTTAAGTGCATAAAGAATTTGCGGCAAATCTTTTTCTTCTATAACAACAAGACCATCGGGCTTCTGCATATCTGTTGCAGTTTTTGCAAGGAATTGATTAGGCGCTATTCCAATCGAACAACGAATTGATTCGCCAACTTTTTCATAGATGGTTTTTCTTATATGCTGTGCCAAAGCCACAGCGTTTTCACGTCGGCACTGGCTGCCCATTAAAGTGCAAGACATCTCGTCAATCGAATGAACACAATCAACAGGAATACACGTTCCCACAACATCAACAAGTTTATGGTGATACTCGATATATATTTTATGGCGCGCTAAAACTATTTTTAAACCGGGACACATTTTTTTTGCTTCGCCAACAAGTGTTCCGGTTTTAATACCGAATTTTTTTGCTTCGTAGCTTGCAGCAATAACACAAGTTGTATTTGCATCAACAGGCACAACAACAACCGGCTTGCCACGCAGTTTTGGATTTTCCTGCTGTTCTACAGAAGCAAAGTAAGCGTTGAAATCAATGAAGAGACTTGTTAATGGCATAGCAAAATAATTTTTATCCACATGCTTTTTCAGTATAATAAGTATGTTACGAAAAAAGTCTTAATTTTTCTTGGTTCTACCGCTAACCGTGTGAAAATAGGTTGAGTTTGCCATCGAAAAATAGAATAGCTATTCTCAAATCGTCAAAATTTCTATATCTCCGAGCAACACTATTGAGTTTTTGAATTGGCCGGAAACTATTCGTTTTCGGCTTTCATATCGCGGGTCATCAATTCGTAGGTAACTTTTGTTGGGTCTCTTTCTTCAAACAAAATTTTGTAAACAGCTTCGGCAATCGGCGTTTCAATTTTGTGTTTTTGTGAAAGCTGATGCACGGAGCGGCATGTTTCAACGCCTTCGGCAACCATCTTCATCTTTTTCAAAACATCTTTTAATTTTTTACCCCGGCCGATTTGTTCCCCAACGTATCTATTGCGGCTGTGCTTGCTCATACACGTTACAATTAAATCTCCCATACCAGATAGGCCTGAAAACGTTTCGGGTTTGGCACCAAGTGCAATACCGAGTCGGGATATTTCCGCAACACCGCGTGTCATTATTGCAGCTTTTGTATTGTCGCCAAACTTTGCGCCGTCAATAATACCGGCACCAATAGCAATAACATTTTTTAATGCACCGCCGTATTCAACGCCAAGAATATCTGTGGAAGAGTATACGCGGAAGTATGAAGTGATAAATGCCGATTGTATTTGTTTTGCCGTGGAATGATCGCGCGCTGCGGCAACAACTGCAGTTGGAATTTTTCTGCTTACTTCTTCTGCATGGCTTGGGCCGGATAAAACACCAATCTGCAATGCCGAAATATCTTTGAACTCATCTTTTATAATTTGAGATACGGTCAACAGGGTATTTTTCTCAATACCTTTTGAAACACTTACAAAAGTTGTGTCATTGAAATCATATTTTTTCATGCTGTGCAAAACGCTTCTAATAAATTGAGCTGGGACAGCAAGAACAATCATATTTTTGTTTTCACAGCTTTCATCAAGCGAATGAGTGATTGTAATTTCTTTCGGTATTTTTATTCCGGGAAGGTAAATTTTATTCTCGCGATAACGGTTGAGTGCCTTTGCGTATTGACGTTTATACTCCCACAGAGTTACATCATGACCATTGTGATGCAGCAGAACTGCTAATGTAGTTCCCCAGCCGCCGGCACCGAGAACCGAGATTCTCATTTAGACCGATTTCTTTTTACGAATGAAATTTTGCTTTCGCTGCCTTTTAGCAGACGATCAATATTTTTTCTGTGTGTGTATATAACTAATAGTGCAAGAAGTATGCTGAACGGTAAAATTGTATGATACCCTTGAATATTTACACCAAATAAATTTTCTCTGATTACCATAATTAACGGAACAGAAACTGCCGCCGCCAAAGAGCCGAGTGAAATATATCGAAAGAGAGCTACAATAATGAAAAAGACTCCGAGCGCAAGTGCCATATCAACTGTAATAATCATAATTAAAACTCCAAGTCCGGTTGCAATGCCTTTACCGCCTCGGAACCCAGCAAAGACTGTCCATACGTGCCCAACGACTGCGCTTACGCCGCAAATAATTTGAACGAGTGTAAAATCGTCGAACGGTGTAATATTATTGAATGGAATATTATCGAGATACATCCTTGCAACAATAATAACAGCAAGAGCGCCCTTGAAAGCATCGAGCAGAATTGTTGAGATGCCCCACTTCCATCCGAGAACTCTAAAAACGTTAGAGCCGCCGGCGTTTCCGCTTCCGTGATTGCGTATGTCTATTCCACGAACAAGTTTGCCAATTATAATACTCGTAGGAATTGATCCTACCAAGTAGGAAAGTAGAATAACAAAGATCAAGTTTAACATCTTGTGCCACCTTATTTTTAATCAAAATTAGAG
>JBFLWC010000476.1:0-6229 GCA_040758415.1 Bacteroidota bacterium
ATCAATTTTGAATCGTACGCCTTACCCAATATTTCATCGTCTCTAACTTCGTGTGCCATACCGGTTTTCCTAATCTATCTCCTTCAATTCTTCTTCTAACAATTGTTTGAAGTTCATGTCAGCATAAATTCCACCGAGAGCAACAAGTTCATCGTGATTTCCTGTTTCAACAATAGCCCCGTTATGCAACACAAAAATTTTATCTGCATCTTTCACTGTAGAAATTCTGTGGCTAATTATTATGCTGGTTCTTTCTTTCATAAATTGCCTGAGCCGTTTTAAGATTTCTTCTTCGGTATGTGTATCAACCGACGAGAAGGAATCGTCAAGAATCAAAATCTTCGGGTTGGTTGCAAGTGCGCGTGCTAGTGTTGAGCGCTGTTTCTGTCCCCCGGAAAGTGTGATCCCCTTTTCGCCAAGTATAGTTTCAAACCCAAGAGGAAATGTTTCTACATCTTTTGTTAATTGAGAAATGTCTGCAACTTTTTCAACCAAGGACCCATCGTGATTATCGAGTCCATAAACCAAATTGTTCGCGAGCGTATCGGAAAATAAAAAAGTTTCCTGCGGCACAAGTCCGATATTTGCTCTCAAGATTTGCAACGGAATTTCGCGGACGTCATTTCCATCAATTAATACCTTCCCTTCAACAACATCATACAAGCGCGGTATTAAATTTACTAACGAGGTTTTACCAACGCCGGTATGCCCTATGAACGCAGCTGTTTGTCCCTTCTCGATTTTCATGTTAATGTTGCGGAGAACCCACGGTAGAACATCGCGGTAACGGAAAGAAACATTTTCAAACTCAATTTCTCCTTCAATAGATGTGATTGCGTTGTTTGTAATTTTGCTATCGGCTATTTCATAAGGTTCATTAAAAATCTTTTGCAGTCGTTTCATACTTGCACTTGCCTGCTGAACAATATTTGCAACCCAGCCGAAAGCAATCATTGGCCAGATAAGCATAACAAGATAAGCTATAAACGCGGTGATAGTTCCAATAGTCATTGTTCCTTCAATTACCATTTTGCCGCCAATCCAAACAACAATAATTGTTGAAAGACCTGCAGTCATATAAAGTACCGGTTGAAAGAGAGCTTGAATTCGAACCTTCTCCATATTTTTCTTTAGATAATCTCTGCTGAGTTTTGTGAAGCCCTCGATTTCATAATCTTCACGAACATACGATTTAATAACACGGATGCCGGAAAAATTTTCCTGTGCTCGTGTTGTTAATTCAGAAAATTTTTCCTGGATGCGTGTAAACTTTTTGTGAATTTTTTTGCTCAAGTGATAGACAAAGAAGGAAAGAATAGGCAATGGAATGAGAGTAAGAATTGTTAAATGCCAGCTCAACGTAAACATTATAGTAATAACAACAATAAATTTTGTTCCGGTATCAATCGAGTACATCACAGCAGGACCAACATACATTCTTACCGCGCCAATGTCGTTAGTAGCATGCGCCATTATGTTGCCGGTCGAGTTGTTCTGAAAAAATCTAAGCGGAAGTTTCTGGATATGTTCCCAGAAGTCCTGGCGTAAATCGTATTCAACATCACGCGAAAAGACAATAATGGTTTGGCGGATCAAAAATCTAAACACACCGGCAACAGCAGAAGTTGCAACAATTAATATTGCATTCCTGGCGATCAAATAAGTGCTTGGATTTTCTTTGAGTGCATCAATACTATTTTTCAAAAGAAGGGGGATATAAACTTGCATAACATTTGAAATGATGATGCATGCAATTCCTAAGAAAAGTTTCTTTTTATATCGTACAAAATATTTGTTCAGTGCAGAAAGACTGCTATTCAAGTTTTTCAAATCCTTTCTTTGAATGCAGAATGAGCGTTCATCATTCTAATCAATGATTTCAAAGCCGGTATACTTATGCAAAGCTTTCGGAACGATTACTTTTTTTTCCGGTGTCTGATAATTTTCCAGCAAAGAAACCATTAAACGACTTGTTGCTAAACCGGAGCCGTTTAGTGTGTGAACAAATTCAACTTTTTTGTTTTCTCTTCGGTAGCGGATATTTGCTCGCCGCGCTTGAAAACTTTCAAAATTGCTGCACGATGAAGCTTCGAGCCATCGGTTTTCTGCCGGAGACCAGGTCTCGATATCGTAACATTTTGCAGCCGAAAAGCTTAGGTCGCCGCTGCAGAGCAATAAAATTCTGTAAGGGATTTTCAACGCTTGCAAAATATCTTCTGCATCCTTTACCATTGATTCTAATTCATCGTAAGAATTTTCCGGTTTCGAAAATTTCACCATCTCAACTTTGTTGAACTGATGCACCCTTAAAAATCCTTTTGATTCCTTGCCATGCGAACCGGCTTCTCTTCTAAAACAAGGAGAGTAACCAACGTATTTAACCGGCAAATCTTTTTCAGCAAGTATTTCATCGCGATGAATGTTTGTGATCGGAACTTCTGCAGTCGGAACCGGATACAATCCATCTTTCTCGATGAGGTACATATCCTCTTCCATTTTCGGAATTTGTCCGGTACCTTTCATAGATTCTTTGTTTACTAAAACCGGCGGAAAAATTTCCGAGTAGTTGTGATCGCGCAAGTGAGAATCGAGCATAAAATTTATGAGAGCCCGTTCTAGTGTTGCACCTTTGCTTATGTAAAGAGGAAAACCGGAGCCGGAAATTTTTGTTCCGCGTTCGAAATCTAAAATTGCAAGTTTCTTCCCAAGCTCGATGTGGTCGAGAACCTCAAAATCATTTTCAAAAGAAAAACCCTCCGGCAGCCATCGGCGCACTTCAACATTTTCTTCTGCATTTTTACCTACTGGAACCGATGAATGAGCAATGTTTGGTGTATTGCGTAAAATATTTTCAAGCCGTTCTTCCACATCGCGTAATTTCCCGTCAAGAATTGCAATCTCATCTCCAACGTGTTTCATTTCTTCAAAGACTGCAGCAGTATCTAACCCTGCTTCTTTCATCTGCGGTATTTGAGATGAAACCTTATTGCGCTTTGCTTTCAGCTGATCGTTTTTTATTATCAATGCACGTCGTTCATCATCTGCGGCAAGAATTTCATCAACCACATCATCCGCATTCTTGTTTAATAATCCTTTTCTAACTAACTCCGGATTTTCCCGAATGAATTTTACATCAAGCATTATTTCTCCAAAACATTTTCTAAATATTTTTCAATTGTCCTAATAAATTCTTCGGCATTATTCAGTTGTGTCTCACTATCATTTTTGGAAGCCACATAGAAATCGTGGTAGTCTGTCTGCATACGTGTATTGAATGCAGTGCTGATATATTTTAAATACTTCCGATCAAAGACTTTAGCCAAAATAAATTTTTCGTTAAAGAAATTAATAACGCCTGAGTGCTTCTTACTATCTATCTTTTCAATAGCGAGTAAAGAACGTGCTGCATGAAACATAGTATAATACGAACGATTAAGAGACTGTGAGAAAAGTCCAAGTTTACACAACTCCCTTGCTGCAAATAATTCTTCTTTCGCTTTCTTAATTCTATATCGGGCTAAGTCTTTAGCTTTTTGATCCATACAAAGCTATTCCTTCTTTCACTATATTGTTATAGAAAGGAAGAATTGTACCGTAGCGGTTAAACGTTTCTTCGTTCAAAAGAATAAGCGTTACAAGAATTCCGTATTTCAGTGTAAGATCGGTTATGATTTCGCCGATTTCGTTAGTGAAAGCATTTAAGTCTTCATTCTTAATATTAGTGATTGCCGCAAAATCAATATCAGATTCCAAATCATAATCACCTCGGGCGTATGAGCCGTACAAAACTATACTGCGCAGTTTATCTCCAAGCAGTTTCTTCACGGCTTCTTCAACATCTTTTTTTAGTTCGTCAAGCTGTTCGATTTTCATATTATTTTTTATCAGTATCAATATTTACTTTACTACGATGGTATAAATTTTATTTGGAATGTAAATTTCTTTTACAATCTCTTTACCGGTAGTATATGATTTTATTTTTTCATCGGCGAAGACGATTTTCTTTACATTTTCTTGCGGAGTATTAATTGCCAAATCAATTTTTGCTCTCACTTTTCCATTTATCTGAACAACAACCGTTGTGTTATCAACGCTCAAAGCTTTTTCATCTGCGTCAAACCAGAGCGGATTTTCGTACAACGATTTTTCTTTTCCGATCAACTTCCAACACTCTTCGCCAAGATGCGGCGCTAAAGGTGCAATCATCACTGCAAATCTTTCTAGCGAGTAGGACTGTAAATCTTTTCTGCATTCGTCTAAGTTTTTTAATTCGTTCGAAAGCTCCATAAGCATAGCAACAGCAGTATTAAATCTAAAGTTCTCAATCTCAACATCAACTTTATGAATAGTTTGATTTACCTTTCTGTAAATAGATTTTTCAACTTCGTTCAATTCTGAGATTTCATATTTCTCTTTTGGCGGATTTACTTTTGCAGAAATAGCATGCGCTTTGAACATTGCGTAAACTCTCTGTACAAAACGTTCAACTCCAACAATTCCTTTATCGCTCCAATCGCCGCCAAGTTCATATGGACCCATAAACATCAAATACATTCTGAAAACATCCGAGCCGTAAGTTTCCATAAATGATTGCGGCTCTACAACATTGCCTTTAGATTTCGACATCTTGGCGCCTTGATTAGTAATTGTTCCTTGATGAATAAGTTTTTGGAACGGTTCATCGCTGTTTACCAATCCAATATCTCGCAGGAATTTGTGAACGAAGCGCGCATAAAGTAAGTGCATCACAGCATGTTCCGAGCCGCCGACATACATATCCACCGGTGTCCACTCATTAGCAAGTTTTGTATCGAACATTCCGTGGTTAAACTTTGGATTTAGATAACGCAGGTAATACCAGGATGAGTCAACAAAAGTGTCCATCGTATCAACATCGCGGCGTGCTTCGCCTTGGCACATTGGACACTTTGTATTTACAAATTCATGATTCGATACCAAAGGTGATCCGCCGTCCGGTCTAAAGTTCACGTTATAAGGAAGCAGTACCGGAAGTTGATCTTCCGGCACAGGTACTTCTCCGCAACTGTTGCAATACACAATTGGTATCGGTGTTCCCCAATAACGCTGACGCGAAATCAGCCAGTCGCGTAGACGATAATTTATTTTTCTTCTTCCTACTCTTTTTGCTTCCAAGTCTAAAGAAATTTTTTCTATTCCCTCATCGGATCGAAGTCCGCTGTATTTGCCCGAGTTGATCATTGTTCCGACTTCTGTATATGCTTCTTCGAGCTCCTCTTCAACATTTGTTCCCGGTTGAAGAATAACCTTTCGTATTGGCAAACCGAATTTTTTTGCAAACTCAAAGTCTCGTTCATCGTGCCCGGGAACAGCCATCACACAGCCGGTTCCATAAGTTGCAAGCACATAATCTGCAATCCAGATCGGAACGTGCTCGCCGTTTACAGGATTAATTGCAAATGCACCGGTTGGCACTCCGGTTTTTTCTTTCACTGTTGATATTCGTTCAATCTCGCTGAAAGATTTTACCGCTTCAATGTACTTTTCAACACCCGCTTTGAATTCCGCTTTTGTGATTTGTTGAACGAGTTCTTTTTCTGGTGCAAGAACTATGTAAGTTACGCCGAACAATGTATCGGGACGGGTTGTAAACACAGTAATTTTTTCATCGTGTCCTTCAATAGCAAATTCAACTTCGGTTCCAAAACTTTTTCCAATCCAGTTAGTTTGCATCAGTTTTGTTTTTTCAGGCCAATCAATTTTATTTAAGCCGGCAAGAAGTTCATCTGCATAGTTTGTTATTTTGAGAAACCACTGCGTAAGATTTTTCTGAATAACAGTAGTCCCGCATCGTTCGCATGTGCCATCGTTCAGAACCTGCTCGTTTGCTAAAACAGTTTGGCACGAAGGGCACCAATTGACCGGCGCATTCTTTCTGTAAGCCAAACCCCTTTTATAAAGTTGAAGAAATAACCATTGATTCCATTTATAATATTCCGGTGCGCAAGTCATCAACTCGGCATCCCAATCGTACATTCCGCCCATCTGTTTTATCATCTCGCGGATATCTGAAATATTTTTTAATGTGCTGTCTTGTGGATGCACACCTGTTTTGATTGCATAATTCTCTGCGGGCAAACCAAATGCGTCATAACCGATCGGTTCAAAAACATTGAAGCCCTTTAACTTCTTAAAACGTGCCCAAGAGTCTGTTGGTCCATAATTATACCAATGCCCTATGTGCATCTTA
>JBFLWC010000477.1:0-4912 GCA_040758415.1 Bacteroidota bacterium
ATCGAAATTTCCACTAAAAGAATTAACAAATGAAGAAAGCGCAGGATTACCATAAATACCTTCAAGGCGATCGAATGCTATTTGCATTCTCAAACCAACATGCTCGGAAAAATTTCTCTGAACACCAAGAAAGCCGCCGAAGTTTACATTTCCGGCATAAGTATATGAATGATTAACCAATCTTGGGTAACTGGCACCAAAATTTAAGCTCCAACTATCTTTTGGTAGTTGGGCAAAAAGTAGTGTGGATATGAAAAATTGTACAAATAAAAAAATGTTTCTCTTTTTCATTGCCTGTCTCCAATGTATGTTTTGTAAAAATTATTTTATATTTGTTATGTAACAAAAATTAACTTCGGGGTGTAGCGCAGCCCGGTTAGCGCGCTTCGTTCGGGACGAAGAGGTCGGGAGTTCGAATCTCCCCACCCCGACAATGAGTTCTTTTTTTACGTACATATTATTTAGCAACTCCAAAAATAAATTTTACGTTGGAAGTACAAACGATCTCCAGCGTAGATTACTTGAACATAATTCCAAACACACAAAATCTACTAAATTTGGTGTTCCTTGGGAACTAGTTTATTTCAAAGAATTTAATACGAAATCAAATGCTAATCAGTTAGAATCAATAATCAAAAAAAGAGGAATTAAGCGTTATTTATTTGACCATCAAAATACCGGTTAGCGCGTGGCGCCTTTGGCGCCAATGTCGGGAGTTCTTCCCTAGGAATGGCTTCGCCAGAATCTCCCCACCCCGACAGCTGTAGTAAAGTTATTAATCTCATTAATTAAAGTCAAAGAAATTTATGGCAGCAAATCATTCGTTCGATATAGTCTCTGAAATTGATTTTCAGGAAGTAGATAACGCACTCAACCAGGCAATAAAGGAAATTCAACAGCGTTACGATTTGAAGGATTCCAACACAGAATTAGTTCTCAACAAGAAGGAAAAACTCATCACTCTAAACACAAAAGATGATTATTCGCGCAAACAATCAATTGATATTCTTCAAACAAAATTTATTAAACGCAGTATTTCTATTAAGGCGTTAAAATATCTTGAACCTGAACCTGCTGCAAACGGAAGATTGAAGCAAACGGTTAATCTACAAAGCGGAATTTCAAAAGAAGATGCAAAATTAATTACGAAGATGATTAAAGAGAGCAAATTAAAAGTCAACGCACAAATTCAAGATGAACAAGTGAGAGTGCAGGCACCTAAAATTGACGACCTTCAAGCTGTGATGAAACTTGTTAAAGAAGCCGACCTTAATTTTCCAGTTCAATTTAAAAACTACAAATAATTTTCTCTTCTACAAAAATTTTATTTAAAACAAAAAAGGGCTGCCATTTTAAGGCAACCCTTTTTAGAATTGCATGTAACTTTAATTGAAGATGTATCTTATAGAAAGTTGAATTCTATATACATCACCAATTCCAGCATTATCTTTAAGAGTTTCTGGTGATATCAACTTATCACCAACGTTTCTCAATCTGTATTGAGCCCTTCCCTGGGAATCAGCACCACGCGCAATCAAAGGTTGGTTGTAAAAAAGACTCTTACCAACACCCCAATTCTTATTTATTAAATTACCAACATTAAGAATATCTGCTCTAAACTGTAACGTATTACGTTTATCCAGGAAATTGGTGAACACTTCTTGAACAATGCTCAAATCAATACGGGAAATAATCGGGAGAAAAACAGCATTACGTTCGGCATATTTACCTCTGTTTTTGCTAAGATATGAATCCTGATTTATATACATGTCCCAGTACTCGGCTTGCAGTTGCGGAGTGAAAGTTGTAACTACTTTGGTAACAGGGTCAGTATATGTGTATTGTTCAAAATTCATTTCACTCGTGTTTTTAGGAATATAAATAAGATCATTACTGAATCCTCCATCACCATTCAAATCACCGCTAAATGTGTAACTTGTATTACCTTGAGTATATGCATCCCAGAATAATGATATAGTTGTTGAACCAAAATCAAAATATTCTGCCCGGTATGAGACCGCACCAAGGATTCTATGACCAGGAGAAGTAGCAGAAAATCCTACACCCGGATTGTTTGGATCACCGGGAGTTGCATTACCAAACCATGAACCGGAAGCAATAGAGCCGGGATCAATTGTATTCTTCGCTACACCGTAGTTATAAGCCAATTTAGCCATCCAGCCATCGCTAAAAGGTTTTTCCAACGAAGCAGTGATGTTCCATGAATAACCTACATTCTGGTTTTTTAAGACGATAGCATTAGCAACATTAGAATTGATTCTGTTGTTTGTCCATCGCGGGCGGTTATCAACACCTGTGAACGCAGTTTGAGCCGCCGGAAGATTAGCATTAATGTAGTAAAGGCCGTTAACATCCCTGTTATATATAAACTCTGCTGTTCCTACTAATCCGAAAGGTAATGATTGATCAACAGCAAAATTGGTTCTCCATAATTGAGGGAACTTATAATTTTTATCAGTTAACGATAATTCATAACTGGAAGCGGGAGCACCAGTAACATTTGTCGGCTTATATCTATTTGGATCCGGGTTGAACGGTCTTGCTTTAGTATTATCTAATTGTTCAAAACCTGTTAGTACACCGGTGTTACCGATTTGGTTAGAAATCCATACATACATTGTACGAGCAGTAAATATACCTGTACCACCACGAAGTTGTGTTGAACGGTCACCGGATACATCCCAGTTAAAACCAACTCTTGGTGACCATAGAATATTTGCATTGGGAAGTTTTTTAGTAGAATATTGAACTGCATTTCCGTTTTCATCTCTGAAAGTAAGAGCATCTGCTTTAGCATTTTCATATCCTGTATCACCAAAGAATGGAACATCAACTCTTAAACCTGCAGTAAGCTTAAGATCTTTGTTAACCTGCCATTCATCCTGAGCATATACGCCAGTATAAAATACTTTTAGCGGCTGTATAGGTTTATCCTGACCGGGTATATTTGACCAACGTACCTGGAAACGGCGTAAAGTTATAGGAGATGTTGTTCTGTTTGGATTTGCAAGGTAGTCGTTAGCATCTGTATAGAAATCAGCAAGTGAATTATATACATAAATACTCTGAGAACCCGGGAAGAAGATATTCTCGGATTTATATCTTTCTGCACTTAAACCAAAAGTAAAATTATGATTAGCTGTATAGATCGTGAAATTATTCTGTAACTGAAAACTACTGTATCGTAATTCATTGTTGGGTGTGAAGGGTTCAAAACCAAATGAAGTATATGTTGAACCTCCATTAAGAATATCTACCATCGGGAAAAAAGTTCCTCTTGATTTGCGGCTTTCATCGTTGTATGTATAACCAACAATAAGATTATTGGACATATTTTCACTAACAACCGAGTTCCACTCGCCTACAATCGAACGAATATTTTCCAAAATAATATAATTAGAATTTTGGAAGTTCAGTGCTTGTACACTTGACCTTCTGCTACCAAAACCTAATGAAGAAGAATTTGACATCAATACATCTGTCTCAGAATCAAGCTGGATGTAACGCAAGCTGATTTTATTCCGATCGTTAAGACTGTAATCAAACTTAGCAAGAAATCTTGTTGCAGGAGTCGCAAAGTCATATCCTTGATAAGGCCCGGTTTCGTATCCAAATTTAGTTTTTAAGAAACTGCTGAGTTGATCCAGATCCGAAGCCAATACTCTTGTTATGTTACCACTGATAGGTTGACCGCCGGTATTTGCCAAATAAGTTGTTCCGGGCTGTGCTACTTTATCATTCTCATAGCTTACAAAGAAAAACAATTTATTCTTAATGATTGGACCACCCAGACGGAAACCTCCTAAATTGTACTTAAATGTTCCAACAGAGACTTCAGCACTTTTTGCCTTTGTGCCAACTAAGCTCTGATCCCGAAAATAATAGTAAGCAGAACCGGAAAATTCGTTTGTACCACTTTTGGTTACTGCGTTTATTGTAGCACCTACAAAATTACCTTGCCGCACGTCGTAAGGAGCTATATTGACTTGAACTTGTTCAATAGCATCGAGAGAAATTGGCGCTACACCGGTTCTATCACCCGGCTGACCTGCAAGACCAAAAGAGTTGTTAAAATAAGAACCGTCTATAGTTGTGTTATTAAGACGGTTATCCTGCCCTGCAAATGAGTAACCAAAACCAGAAGGACTGTACTGAGGAGTTAACCGCGCCACATCTTCGATTCTTCTGTTAATAGTAGGAAGTGTTTGAACTGCTTCTTTTGCAACATTAGTTGCAGCGCCTGTTCTTGCTGCATTAAGGATTGAGCCTCTTTCAGCCGTAACCGTAACACCTTTTAGTTCTACAGCCTGTTCGGGAAGTGTAAAATCAATTTTTAGATTTTGCCCTATGATAAGTGAAAATCCTTCCTCCTTTTGAGTAGTGTACCCTACCATAGAAACTGTTACTCTATAAGGGCCGCCTACTCTAAGACCGATTAGATTGTACTTACCGTCTGCACGCGAAATAGTACCGTATTGAGTTCCTGAAGGTACATGCACTGCAATGATATTCACCCCAGGTAATGCGTTTCCTGTCTGGTCTAAAACCGTTCCATTAATTGCAGCTACTGTAGTAACCTGGGAATAGATTACCTGGCTACTAAACAACACAACCATAAACAGGAAGAAAGAAATTAATTGTCTAACTTTTCTCATGTATTACTCCTTGATAAATTGGTGAAATGTTTGTTTAAGATTATTTTGCTTTCTAAAGCGATAAGATTTGAAAATTTATTGCGGTTAAATATCAATGAATTCAAATTCACTTTCAAGTTAGTTTTAGAAACTTAACTATTTGATAACACACAAAAAATTTCCGCAGTGATTTGAATAGGATAAAACTTTTTTGCTCTTGGAAGATATGAAAATCTAATAAATATCAAAAGAGAATT
>JBFLWC010000478.1:0-2823 GCA_040758415.1 Bacteroidota bacterium
TACTCATCATAAATTCTTTGTTGTTTCTGGTACCTCTCATCTTGTCTAATAAAAATTCCATAGCTTCGGTGGGGTCAAAATCAGAAATAATTTTTCTTAGGATCCAAACTTTACTTAATTCATCTTCTTTCATTAATAATTCTTCTTTTCGTGTGCTGGATTTATTAACATCTATAGACGGAAAAATTCTTTTATCGGAAAGTGATCTATCCAAAACCAATTCCATATTACCTGTACCTTTGAATTCTTCAAATATTACTTCATCCATCCTGCTGCCTGTATCAACCAAAGCAGTACCAATAATCGTAAGACTTCCGCCGTCTTCGGTGTTTCTTGCAGCGCCAAAAAATCTTTTGGGTTTATGAAGTGCGTTTGCATCAACGCCACCGGAAAGTATTCTGCCGCTGTGAGGTATAACCGTGTTATGCGCGCGCGCAAGGCGGGTAATTGAATCCAGCAGAATCACAACATCGTCTCCGGCTTCCACCATTCGTTTTGCTTTTTCAATAACCATATTTGCAACTTGAACATGGCGGTCTGCCGGTTCATCAAACGTAGAGCTGATTACTTCTGCTTGAACCGAACGCTGCATATCGGTTACTTCTTCAGGGCGTTCATCAATAAGCAGCATAATTATTTTTACTTCTGGATGATTCCTTGTTAGAGAGTTTGCAATTTTTTGCAGCAGTACGGTTTTACCAGCTTTAGGAGGCGAAACTATCAATCCTCTCTGTCCTTTCCCAATGGGTGAAAGCATATCCATAATCCTCATCGAATATTCACCGGGAGCGGATTCGAGTTTTAATCTTTTTGTAGGATAAAGAGGGGTTAAGTTATCAAACAAAGTTCTTTCGCGTATCGCTTCAGGGTCTTTTCCATTAACAGCTTCAACACGAAGCAGCGCAAAGAACCGTTCCCCTTCTTTTGGAGGACGAACCTGCCCGCTTACAAAATCACCCGTTCGCAAACTGAACCGTTTGATCTGCGACGGAGAAACATAAATATCATCCGGCGATGGAAGATAATTGTAATCTGCCGAACGCAAAAAGCCGTAACCGTCTGCTAGAACCTCCAGCACTCCTTTAGAAAATGTGAGTCCGTCTTTTTGAGATTGTGCTTCGAGAATTTTGAAGATGAGTTCTTGTTTGCGGAGATCGCTATAACCCGCAATTGAAAAATCTTTAGCAATCTTGTAAAGGTCTACAATCTTTTTTGATTGCAGTTCTGAAATATCCATTGGCATTTGTGAGTCCTATTGCTTGTGAAATAATTTTGGTGATATTCGATATTGATTTACAATTTGGGGAAAATCTGATAATTAATTTAAGTGAACTAATTGTAGTGCTGAAGACTGTTGAGGCACGGCTGAAAATTAGTTTCCTTGCCTCACTTTGTCAAGTTTTTTCTCTAACATTTTTAATTTTATTTCTCCAAGCAAATAGATGCTGCCTAGAACTATCAAACATTTGCTTTTGTTCCCTTCAAGATAATCTTGAATAAAGCGTACAGGATTAGTTAGCGGCAAAGCATTTATTCCTTCCTTCACTGCGACGGTAATTAATTCGTCAATCGAAGCCGCGCGGTCAATCTGAATTTGTACAACGAAGATTTTATTGAAGAATGGTTTGAGAGCCGCCAGCATCTCTGAAATGGCTTTATCTCTCATTGCACCGAATATTAAAATGCGCTCTGTGTATAATTTATATTCTTTAGAAAATTCTTCCAGGAAAGTTTTTATACCTTCGGTGTTGTGTGCTGAATCGAAAATGATTTTGGGCTGTTCACTCACAATTTCATAACGCCCTTCAATCGAAGTATTGCTAATTACATTTTTAATTCCTTTTGAGAAAACAAATCCATCATTAATTTCCAGACTTTCACAAACAGTTTTAACTGCCAAAGCAGAATTAAAATGTTGATGCTCACCGCGCAGCGGTGTTGAATAAATTGAAAAAGATTTTTCATTCAAAGAAATAATAACTCTTTCGTTTTCTTTTTTTGCAAAATCGTCTATGCAGAAATATTTGCATCTAAAACCCTCAGCTTTTTCCAGAAGGACTTTTTTTGCCTGCACATTCATTCTTCCTATAAAAACTAACGTGTTTGGTTTTATAATTCCAGCTTTTTCGGAAGCAATTTTTTCGATCGTATCACCCAGATGTTGTGTGTGTTCTAAACTAATAGAAGTAATTACAGAAGAGATCGGCTGGATTACATTTGTTGCGTCTAATCTGCCGCCAAGTCCTGTTTCAATCACTGCGAAATCAACTTTCTCTTCTTCAAAATATTTGAATGCAAGCGCAGTTGTAATTTCAAAAAATGTCGGACTGCTTGCATTAATATAATCTTCCAAACCGGTAACAAAATTTGCTATGTATTCATCCTGAATCATTTTGCCGTTTATTCGGATGCGTTCGTTAAATTTTACAAAATGCGGCGACGTATATAAACCTACTTTATAACCCGCCTCCATCAATATACTCGCGATGAATGAAGCAGTACTTCCCTTCCCGTTTGAACCTGCAATATGAAATGCTTTTAATTTTGTGTGAGGATTTCCAATTCTATCGAGCAGAAGAAATATTTGTTCAAGACCGAGTTTAATACCAAATTGGTGAAGCGAAAAAAGTTTTTCAAGTGCAGATTTAATATCCATACTCAGACCCGTCTTATTACTCAGATTTGATAAGAACCGGTCAACTCAGAAATTTTTTTAATCGAGTGTTTCTCGCAATACGAAATCAATCCGTCAAGAATTTCTACACCGGCGTTGGGATTTATAAAATTAACAGTGCCAATCTGAAAAGCCGCAGCGCCTACAAT
>JBFLWC010000479.1:0-7789 GCA_040758415.1 Bacteroidota bacterium
AGTATTCCTTCCATCTTGAGTTTCCTGCTTTAATGATTTACTCAAGCTAATTTTTACTGACATTTCTATCGAGTCCTTTCTATGACATTTTTAAAGAGTTATTACAAAAGAAAAAAGCGGCACAGTCAACTGTTGACAAACTTAATAATGATTAATACTTTTATGATGTTTTTCATTCTACGTAATAGTGAACTGTAAACTGTGAACTAAATTCGGGGCTATAGCTCAGCTGGGAGAGCAATTCGTTCGCAACGAATAGGTCAGGGGTTCGAATCCCCTTAGCTCCACTTAATAGAGTTATTTAATTTCTTGGGGACACAAAAAACAACTTCTTATTTAAGTTTTCCGAAGAGCTTCATGAAAAAACCCGCCATCTTATGACCGAAATCGGCTCTTTCAATAAACATCATCGGGCAGCCGACTTTAATTACAGATAAACCATTCTCTTCGCCAAGTTTTGCCGCATCTTCAGAAAAACTACCTTTGCCAAACGAACGATGAAACCAAATTCGTAGAACTCCATTTTCCACACATTGTTTAACCACATCAAGCGATACTTCAGGATTGGTTGCAATAAAAACGGCATCGGCTTTTTGGGGAGTTGCTTTTAAATTAGGATAACATTTGTCTCCCTCAATAAAATCCGCAAATGGATTGATCGGGTAAACCGTGTAACCGGCGCCCCTAAATTTTTTGTAGATCAAATTGCCTACTTCTGTTTTTGGATTGCGCGACACTCCAGTAACAGCAATAACTTTTTGATTCAGAAAATCTTTTACTTTTTGTTCGTAATTCATTTTTTGTATTCCTTGTTTCTTGAGTTTCCAACAGGTTTATAATCTCCTTGCAATTACAATTGGTACTTTAATAACATCAACACTTCCGGAATCTTGTGCAGCTGCTTCGATCAGCAAAATATAAATCCCGATTCGCAGCGGTCTGTTATTGTCATCCAATCCATCAAAAATAACAGAGTTGTTAGATGCAGAAGGACGATTCTCTGCCAGCGTTCTTACCAATCTTCCCTGGCTATCAAAAACTTTTATCCGCACCTGCGATAGCGGCTGTGTTAAATCAAAATTGATGATTGCAAAATCTTCAAAGCCGTCGCTATCCGGCGAGAAAGGATTAGGATTAATTGTTACTTTGTTTTGGCGTGCTAAGTTTTGTGTGAAGATAGAATTTTCTATTCCCGGTGAACCACCTTCAGGACTAACAGACGTACTCCAATTCGAACGGCTGTTGGAGTTAAGAAGAGGATTCAATCTTTCAAGCGATTTATTTTTTGTTGTGAAAATATTTTTGTTGTGCCAGAGCGGAGAATAGAAAAGCGAATCCAAAATATTCCCGCGCAGATCTCTTAACACAACCGGTTGTCCTTCGTTTGATAAACCGAGCGAGGTACTTCCAACAATTTTTATTTTTGTTTCGTCCTTTAGACGCGGAAAATTTTTGTAGATAGATGAATCGGATGCGAGCATGAAATAATTTTGCGGCGGCAACTTTAAAAACGAAATAGATAATTTGATTTTTGACGACTCACTGAGTTTTATTTCCATCCCGCCAAGTTGAATTGAATCATTTGTAGTGTTGTAAAATTCCAGATATTCCGAACTACCGGCTTGGGGTTCATACATAATTTCATTAATTACCAAAGAACCGGAAGAGTATTCCGGCATGTTGATAATCGAATTTTTAATACCCGGCGTTCCGCCATCGGGATTAAGTGTAGTTGCCCAATTCAATGAATCGTTTGTTGCTGCAGCAGGAGAGAATCTTTCAATCGAAAAACCTTTACCGCCGCCCCAGCCGGAATTGTATTTTAAACTATCAATTACGGCGCCGCGGAAATCGTAAATGAGAACGCCATCAGTCGTATTGCCTAATGCACCAAACTTTGTCTGAAAAAATTTTTTGGGTGGATAATATGGAAAACGGATTGAATCGGAAGTGAGCACCGCAAAATCGCCCGGATTCAAAATGTTATCTTTTGCTGTTATCAAACTTTTTGTTGGCGAGGGTAATTCATCACTAATCAACCAGTTTTTAAGATTGACCGGCTCTTCCCAAGCATTTACAATTTCAATCCATTCCGATTCGCCCGGCAGCGGATCGTACATCACTTCGCTGATCAGAACAGTGTTCCGCTTCGAACCGGGGCGCACCTCTGCTGTAAATGAATTATTCAACGTGTCTTCATCTTCACCAAAAATTACATTGCAAAAAATTATTTTATTCTCATTCAACTTCAGTTTGGAATTTGAAACAATCCAAACAGAATCGTTGCCGGGCAAATTTATTCCTTTGCTATCACTGAAAAAGATTACGGTGTTCCCTGAGTGCAAGTAAAATTTTACAAAAAATTCGTTAATGCGTTCTGAACCGTAGTTGACAACTTTCGCAAGTAAATTAACTTCCTCGTTGTATGCCGGATACTGCGGTGAAGTTGAAATTTCTGTTATTGATAGATCATATTTCTTAGGCGAAATGCTGTTGATTCTGCCGGGCGTACTGAGTTCGATATCTTTTGAAGAACCCCAATTGTTTCTTTCAAGTGAAGATGCCGCAATGGATTTTCGTTCGAGCGATTTTCCGTTTTCGCCGCCATAGAATTTTTCGTAACCAACTGAATCAATTGTAACATCGCGCGAATCTTTGAGCACAACGCCGTCGGCATCGTTGTTCAAGTTGGCAAATGTTGAAACGATCAACTTGGATGGAATTGTTTTGTGAAAATTTTTGATAGTGGAATCCTTCGCTACAACAAGAAAAGATTTAGCCGCAAAAGTGTAATCATTAGATTGAATTTTTGTTTTTAGTGGTGCTGTTAGCACGTCGGTAATTGACCAGTCTTCAAGGTCAACATCGAATTGTGAATTGTTGTAAAGCTCAATCCACTCGGGTTCACCGTTGATCGGATTATACATCACTTCATTTATCAGAACTATTTGCGCGGGATAGCCGGGTCGGATTGATGAAACATATTTGTTATTCGTTTGATCTTCGTCTATCAAATAATCTGCAACCACTTCAAAATTTCTTTTTGATTGTATGCTCTCGATAACAAAATTGAAATCATAAAGGAGTGAATTGCCGCCTGGCAAAACTACAGGTACAGATTCTTCAACTTTTATTCTGCTTCCGCTGCGGTTGATTTCATTGAGAACAATTTTGAACGACGCATCACTTCTACCAATATTAACAACCTCCGTTTGAAGTGTAACGCGCTGCCCGGCAAGCGGATTGAAAGGAATAAAAATTAATTTTGCAACTGCAACATCAAACTTCTTTTTTGAAACTGAATTCACAAATCCAGGAGTTGCGCCGTTTATGCCCGCGCTAGATTTCCAGTTTGTAGAATCGTTCGATGAAGATGCTGCTTCAATTTTCTCTAATGATTTTCCCGCGCTGCCGCCCCAGCTGTTTTTATATTCAAGTGAATCAATTGCACGGTTGAGTGAATCGAGAAGAATTACTTTGTCTCTACTGTTGCTCAACGATGGAAACGCAGCCACAAAAAGTTTTGTTACCGGAGAATATTTTGAAAACATCAACGTGTCTTTTGCAATAACAAAATATTCTTCTGGCAGCAACACAGTTGAAGAGCCGATCACTTTTGTGGTGTCGCTTCGGTTAGCAATCTTGTATCCTTTCAAATTTATCTGCTTGCTGCTTGTGTTGTAAATTTCTATCCACTCCTGCTCGGGCGGATTTGGTGCATACATAATTTCGTTCACAACCAAATCGCCTTTGAGTTCGTTTATAAAAACTCCGTTTATTTTGAAGAGAGCATTGTTGTTATCCAAATATTCATCGCCTGTGAATTCAATTTTGGCGATGAATTGGTTTTGTCCCGGATTAAAATTAGTAATCGTGAACTCAACTGTTATGTAGTTTCCGGCTAAGAGGTCTGCGCCGGTTAATTCGCTTATTAACTCTTCCGGCTGTTCAACCGAGTCGAGATTTTGATCATTGTAAACTTTCACCAAAAAATTCCGAGCCGGATTGTTTCCGGAATTTTCAACTGTTGCCATCGCCTTAAAACTTTTTCCAAGCTCGGCATATCTAACCGCAGGTATGAAGCTCTTGAGCGAGAGATCATTGCTCTTTGGCGTAACGGAATTTATTCTTCCGGGTGTTGCTCTCAATTTGCTTTGAGATGTTTTCCAGTTTGTCTGATCTATACTTGAACTATCGGCTTTAATTCGTTCCAACGATTTGCTGCCTGTTCCGCCCCACGCTGGTAAATACTTCAGAGAATCAATTGTACTGCCGGTATTACTTTTCAAAATAACATCATCTCCGTTGTTGCTTAACGATGGAAGCGATCTGATTAAAAGTTTGGATGGAATCTGATGAAAGCTGGAAATGGCAGCATCGTTGCTGATGATTAGATATTCACCCGGATCCAAAAAATAATCTGTAGTTGAAATTGTTACCAAAGAAGAGTTGTCGCCAACCTTCCAACCTTTAAGATTGAGCGGTCTATTTGCCCGGCTGAATAATTCAATCCATTCAGGTTCATCGTTAGAAGGAGCGTACATAATTTCGTTGATGACAATCTCGCTTTGAACAGCGGGTTTTTCAATAACGGTGAATTTGAAAAATGTTTTGTTGTTCAGGGTGTTTTCATCATGCGTAAAGTTTATACCCGCAATTAAGAAATAATTCCCGGCGGAACTAATGTAAATTGTTTTTTGAATGATAATGGAATCACCGCTTGCAAGATTTGAATAGCTGCTGCTAAAAATAGATTCGTTTGATTGACCGATTGAATCGTTGTTTGCATCATTAAACATCGTTACAGAAAAGTTTGACGCTGAAGTTCTTCCAGGATTTTTTACGAGCGCAGTTACTTTAACTGAGTCTTCGGCTTTTGGTTCGGCTGGAACAATTCCGGTAAATGTTATTCCCAAGTCATAATCGAGAGGAGATACAGAGTTTTTTGTTCCGGGCGTGCCGTTAAGTTTGGTTGAGTTTTTCCAATTTAGCGCGTTGTTGTTTTTATCGAGAATAATTTTTTCATCAGTGTATCCATCGGAATTATCCGCCGAGTAAAGATAAGTATCAATCGTTTGATTTTGTGAGCTAATCAGATAGATATCCCGGCTTGTTGTGTTTGCCATGCCCGATGTTCCAAAAGATGCGTCGCTGATTTTTAGAACAATTACATCCGGGGGAATCAACTTTTTATAAACACCGTTATTGTAGTCGTAATCATTTTCTAAAATAACAGCAAACTTACCAGGGGCAAGTTTTGTTCCGCCAATGAATGCAACTATATTATCATTCGTTGAAGTGTAGTACTTGAATTTGAATCCGGCGAGGTCAATTATTTCTGTAGTTGATGTGTTGTAAATCTCTACGAACTCGCCGTTAGTTTCAATGGGACGGAACATTACTTCGCTGAACGTAAGAGAAGAACCCGTTTGGGCTAATAGATTTAATACAAGAAATGTGTTGAGAATTATTGAAGTAAAGAAAACCCTTTTAAGAGATTTCATTTTTATAAGACTCGGTGTAGATGTCTATTAAAAAAATAGAAAATTCTTTTCCTAAAATCATAAAAAATTTGGTTTAAAGTTGATGAGAAAATAATTAAGTTGAGTGGGGAGGGCAATTACTCTAAAATTTTTATCGGCTTTGAACCATCCCGCCTTTGGCGGGACTGTTTCTTTAATACAACGATGGTGCAGTTAAGCGGGACTACTGTAAATGTTTTCACAACTAAAAAAAAGTCCCACGGTGTACGCGGGACTCAAGATAAATCTTCGGCTTATAGCCTTATTGTGATAAGCTTTCATGTGCAACATAACAGATGTAAATAAATTTTGCAAGAAATATTTTTAAGAAAAATTAAATAGGTGGCGCTATGAAAAAAATACTTGGACTTGATCTTGGAACAAACTCAATCGGTTGGGCAATTAGAGATACCGATGAAACTGATAACCAAATAATTGATAAAGGAGTTTTGACTTTTGAAAAAGGCGTGGGCGAAGAAAAAGGGAATGAAGTACCGCTTGTTAAAAGGCGAACTGAAAGCAGAAGCAAAAGAAGAAATTATCAAGCAGAGAAATATCGCAAGTGGGTAATGTTGAAATGTCTAATTGAAAACAATCCTAAGATGTGCCCGCTTACTATTGAAGAACTTAACGGTTGGCGAAAGTACGATAAAACAACGGGACGAATTTATCCACAACGTAAAGAATTTACTGATTGGCTGAAATTGGATTTTGATGAAGATGGCAAGATAGATTTTGAAAATCCGTATCATTTGAGAAAAATAGTTGCTGAACAAAAAATTGATAATCCACTCATTATTGGAAGAGCTTTTTATCATCTTGTACAGAGAAGAGGTTTCAGAGGACGGGATGAAGAAGAAGCACAAACAATTATGGAAGGCAGCAAAGAAACAGGAACGTTAGGTGCTGATGCGATTCATAAAATAATGCAAGAACAGAATACCACGCTTGGAGGAGCTTTCTATTATGATTTGAAAAACAACGGTAAAAGAATTCGTAAGAGATATAATGTTAGAACTGACTTTGAAGCAGAATTAAAAACGATCTGTTCAGTTCAAGGTATTGATGAAGAGAGTGAGTTGTTTAAAAGGTTATACAAAGCTATTGTATGGCAAAGACCTTTGCGAACACAGAAAGGGAATGTTGGAATATGTACTTACGAAAGATATGAACACATTATTAAAGGGAGTGGTAAAAAGATAACCATCGGTAAAAAACGATGCCCAATTAGTCATCCTCTATTTGAAGAATACCGCGCTTTGAGTTTTATCAACAATATTAAAGTGAAAATTAAGCATGATAAAGACAGCAACTTTGAATCTCTCAATGAGGAACGGAGAAAAAACATTTATGAGAAATTGTTTTTTAGAAAAAGTAAACCGCAATTTGAATTTACCGATATTGTAAAACTACTTGACCCCAAGAAAAACACCTACGATTTCAATTACAAAGAGAACACATCAGTTTCTGGATGTCCAACCAGTACATATATAAAAGAATTATTAGGCCCTTTATGCGACATCAAGATTCCCCACAAAATAAACGAAAAAAGAAACCGCAAAAAAGATTACTACGATTATGAAGATATCTGGCATGTTCTCTTCTCGTTCGACAGCAAAGAAAAGCTTGCTGAATTTGGAAAACAGCAACTTGGACTTGATGATGCTGGAGTAGAAAAATTTTGTAAGATAAAAATGAATAAAGGATACGCAAGCTTAAGCTTATGCGCAATCAACAAGATACTTCCATACTTGCGAAAAGGATTTATCTATTCGGATGCTGTATATCTTGCTAATATTAAAAAAGTATTAGGTAGAGAAGCATCTGATGAAGAACTAAACAAAATTGTTGAAGGAATCCGGCTTCAAATAAAACTTCAGAAAGAAGAAAAAGATCTAATTGGAATTGCAAATAGCTTAATAGCAAAGCACATTGATCTGGGAAGACACGAACAATACGGGAGATACCCGGAATACATTTTACGACAAAAAGATTACGACGACATAGAAAACGAAATTGCAAATACTATCGGTATCAAAACATGGAATGAAAAAGAGGAAGAAATCAAGAATAGATCCAGATCAAGAGTTACAGATATGTATCAATCTTTTCTGCAAGCTCCAATTACCAGAGATAAAGCGTTGTTGTTTAATAAAGTTCCAAGACTTGACCAAAGAATAAAATCTTATTTGGAAAAAGAATGGGGCGCGCGTGAAGAGAGTCTTAAACTTCTTTATCATCCTTCCGAAGTTGAAAATTATCCGGCA
>JBFLWC010000480.1:0-5410 GCA_040758415.1 Bacteroidota bacterium
CTGCTTTTTTTTAGTAATTTTATCAAAAGAATTTTGAAGAGCATTGATGATTTTGTTTTCAGCGAGCGATGGAGTTAAAATTTCGTTAAGTACACTCTGGTCAACATTTTCCAGAAAGAAAGAATCTTCTTTATAACAGATTTCAACAAGCTGAAGTTTGCTCTCGGTTAAATTTATTCCCACATGATTTTTAAACACGCTGTCTCAAATTTATTTTTAATGATGCAGATCTTGAGAGAGCTTTTCAAGCCTGCCTACCCGCTCCGCCGATGCGAGCCTGCCTGACAGTAGGCGGGAACGGGGCGAGCAGAACAGACAGTCTCTTTCTCAATCTAGCGAAATCAGATCTTTAATTTTTTCCAATCTTGTTCTACCAATACCTTTTACATTCAACAGTTCATTAATACTTTTAATATGACCACGCTTATTTCTATAATTAACAATCTCGTTGGCAGTTTTTTCACCAAGCCCCGGAAGCAATATCAACTCTTGAATTGAAGCCGAATTAATTTTAATAATCCTCTTTGATGAAAACATTTTTGCTGAATTTTCATCCTTCGGTTTCACTTTTCTAAAATTCAAAAGTTCATCTTGAGAATCAAATTTTCTTTCTCCATGATCCTCTGTCGAAACATCCATCCCCGGATCGCCCGAAGCGGCATTGAAGAGACTATCTTCTCTTGAGTAATCGAACTCAAGATAATCTTTATTGTTGATTTTATTTTTTACGATGTTGAGAGTTATACCAACAAAACATGCAATGAGAATGAAGAGAAGAACATTTGTCTCGGTGGAAGTAAAACCGATTTTCCTCGAAATTTTTTCTAACAGCTTCATAAGCCCTAAATATAAATTGGCTACGAAAGATACAAACGAAAAAACTTAAGCTCTATCCGAAACTTTCATATTCGGAAGTTTTTGAAGTTCTTTTAATAACTCTTTCTCTTTGGCGGATACATTTTTCGGGACGTGAATATTAACTTTTACAAGTTGATCACCTGCGCCGTGGCTGTTCAAATGTTGAATTCCTTTTTCACGCATCTTTAAGAATTTTCCGGATTGTGTGCCGGGGTCAATCTTTAGTTTTGCCCGTCCACTCAGAGTAGGAACTTCAACTTCAGTTCCAAGAACCGCCTCAGTATAACTGATGAACAATTCATAAACGATATTATCGCCATCGCGCGTAAAAAATTGATGCGGCAGTTCTTCAAACATCACAATAATATCGCCCGAAGCACCGTTGTTTTTTCCCGCGTTGCCTTCTCCCCGCAGAGTCATATAATTCCCATCGAAAACACCTGCAGGAACATTTATCTTAATCGTTGTTTCATCTTGAACTCTTCCATCGCCCGAACAAGTAGTGCAAGGTTCAGAAATTATTTTTCCTGTTCCGCCGCAATTGCTGCATTGTGCTATGTTAACAAATTGTCCAAATATTGATCTCGACACCTGGCGGATTTCTCCTGTGCCATTGCATACGGAACACGTTTTAAATGAAGCAGAATTTTTTGCGCCGGTTCCACCGCAAGATGCGCATTTGTTGTATTTTTTTATCTTTACTTTTTTTGTAGTTCCAGCAGCAATTTCCTCAAGAGTCAACTTCAAAGTAATTTTTAAATCTGCACCGGGCTGACCGGCAGAACGTTGACGCGATCTCTGTTGTGATGAGCTGCTTCCAAAAAAATCGTCAAAAATTGATGAGCCGCCAAATGCACCGCTGAAAATATCAGAGAAATGACTAAATATATCGTTCACATTTGTGAAGCCGTGCAGATCCGGATCGCCTTTCAAACCACTGTGCCCAAAACGGTCATACTTTGCACGCTTCTCCTCATTACTCAGAACTTCATACGCTTCTGCTGCTTCCTTAAAATTTTCTTCGGCTTGTTTATCCCCTGGATTTCTATCCGGATGATATTGCATAGCAAGTTTTCTGTATGCTTTTTTAATCTCGTCCTGGGATGCATTTTTGCCAACACCTAAAACTTCGTAATAATCTCTTTTTGTCATTTAGAACTATCCTTTACACTTTCTCGGTTGAATTGTCTTCGTGTTTGTTTTGGTTTTCATCTTGAGAAATTTGTGATTGATCCATCTCCTGGCTCACAATTACTTTTGCGTGGCGAATCACCCTATCTTTATAGATGTATCCGGGCTCCAGCACCTCGAGTACAGTGTGGGGCGCAACATCTTCTGCGGGCTGCTGCATTAATGCTTCGTGATATTGAACGTCAAACGGTTTTCCTTTGGCATCTATTCTATATATACCATAGCTCTCTAATATTTTTCCAAATTTCTCGAAGACTAATTGCAGTCCCTTTTTTGTCTGTTCAAATTTGTTCGCTTCGTCAATATGAGAAAGCGAGCGTTCAAGATCGTCATAAACCGGAAGTATACTTCTAATGAAAGGTTCCGCTGCGTATTTGAAAATATTTAGTTGATCATTTTCGTTTCTTCGTTTGTAATTTTCAAAATCAGCAACTTTCCTTAGTAATGTATCTTTTAATTCGGCATTCAATTTCTCTAACTCATTATTTTTCTCCAGTGCCGCTCTAAGTTCTGCTTCAATCAATTCTATTTTCGCTTGTTGGTCTTCCGCATCTGGTTTCGGACCCTCTATCTTTTCGATCGGAATTTTATTTTCGTCTTCTTGAGCTGATCCGTTTTGATTGTTCCCTTCTATCTTTTCCATAGTTCCTTTTTATTTTTTATCATAGTTGTTAAGAAAAATTTATTTCTGCTTTGTTAACTCTTGAGTTAGTTGTTCTGCTATGTAAACTACAGCGGCAACAATTTTGGAATAATCCATTCTTTTGGGACCCATTATTCCAAGCGTGCCTTGAAGATCACCTATTTTATATTCTTTTGTTATCATACTGAAGTCGGAAAATTTTTCATCGCGGTTTTCCTGCCCTATTGTAATTGAAACTTCCTCTTCCATCTGCTTTTTTTTCTCATCGAGTATATGAATAATAATGTCTTTGTTTTCGATCAATTCAATCACACTTTGAAAATGCTCAACGTCTTCGAACTCTGGCTGTTTCAAAATATTTTTAGCGCCGGATATAATTGCTTTCCCGCCACTGATGTCGGTAAAAATTTTATCAACCGAATCAATAAATACGCGAATAATCGGTCGGGATGATTCGGGGCTTATATCTTTCACTCTCTCTCCAAACGTATTTCTAATTTCTGAAAAACGTAGTCCGGCAAGGCGTTCATTTAAGAATTGCTGAACATTTGCAACTTGATCTTCTTTCACATCGGCATCAATTTCCAACGTGATTGTTTTTACAAATCCCGATTTCACACTTACAACAACCAAAATTCTTGTTGAAGAAAGTAGAACGATTTGAATCTTTTCAAGAATTGCCTGCTCGAACTTTGGATATGTAACCATCGCAAGCTGGTTGGTTAAATCGCCTAAGATACTGGATGTTGTTCGAAGCAGGTCATCTGTTTCGGTTTCATCGGCGTTGATGTTCACATCAATAATTTGTTTTACCTTTTGATCGAGTATCGGCGGGTCCATCAACGAATCAACATAAAGACGGTAACCCCTATCGGTTGGAACTCTGCCTGCAGATGTGTGCGGATGTTCTAAAAATCCCGATTCTTCAAGGTCGGACATAATATTTCTTATGGATGCCGGTGACAAACCTACATCGTATCGTTTAGAAATATTCCTCGAGCCAACCGGATTTGCAGTGAGAATAAATTGATGAATTACCAAACGCAAAATCGCCTTTTCTCTATCTTTTAATTGATACCCATCCATTGCTAATAATTATTGGTTGTTTTGGCGGAGACAAAATTATCAAAAATTAGGAAAAGTTGCAGAGATGAAAAGGTAAATGCGTGAAGCCAGAGGTAAGAGGTGCTTTTAAAAGTCTAATGGTTCAGCTTCCTTACAAAGATTTTGCCATTCAATTTGTATCTGCAATTTATCAACCCAATTGAGAAAAGCAGTAATCTTTTCTAATAGTCTCTGTTGTAGCATTTCTTTATTCTTCTCAAAAATAATTCGTTGAATTGTTCTTCGGTAAGATCATAAAAAGTTTTTCTTAATCCTTCCCGGAAAAGATTTTTGGAAAAAAATGATAATTCAAAAACTTTTTGCAATTTTTGTTCGTTGCTCATCCGCCGGAGTGTTTCAAGATAAACTTTATGATTCAGTTTCGGTTTGATGTTCATTTATTCATCATTTAATACTTTTTAAAATTCGGGAAAAAACTGCTGACATTCAAAAGTTAATTCGATCTAACGATAAGTGTGAAAGGGTAAGAAGTACAGGGCAAGTAGCCATAGACGAGAAGCGAGAAGTACGATATATGAAGAACAAATTACGAAGGACGAACTATTTATATTCCGCCACTGGAATCCTTACATAATCTCGGATAATTTTCTAACATCTTCCGTACGGAAACAAACTTGTTCGGCTAACTCTTCACCTTCAGATCCTATTGAATATTTATTAGTAACCCCTTCTTTTTTATTTCATCCAATACAAAAGGTGAATTCTCAAAATCTTTTACAGTAAATGGATGTGTTTCTATTCGTTTTTCTATTTTAACTGCTAATGGAATTAATCTCTTGTTGTCTTCCATTCTATAACCACAAAAATCATCAGATACAACAGCTACATCAATATCAGACCACTCAAAATCTTTACTATCGTCTCTTGCAAAAGAGCCAAAAAGATAAATTGCGGTTATCTTAATGTTATTTTGCTTAAGCAAAAGAGCAAATTCTTTTGCTTTATCTATTGCGTATTGGCGAGTATACTTTTTATCCATTCTCTAAATCTCTCAATTCTTTTGATTTCAAAATCCACAAATTCTTTTGTACAACGTAAGTAAAAATCATTCTTATATTCTGGATATCTTGTTTGTATGTTAAATTCATTAATAATTTTTAACTCCGAAGTTATCTCATCGCTCAACGGTAATTTTACTTTCTCAGCAAGAATTACTAAGTCATAATTAAATGGCGGAGTAGTTTTACATAAATTGCTTTAAGTAGTTTCTCCAACGAAAGGTGACCTAGAAATAACGCCATGTGTTTCCGATCATTCTTGGTTGCTATTTCCAAAGCACTCAGCCAATCGTTCTCTGAACTTTCAAGCCAATAATTAGTATGCTCTTGTTTGTTCATTTGTAAACTTGTTTGCTAACTCTCTTATATAAATTAATTGATTTTAAAAACAAAAGTAAAGTCTCGTTTACTTTTTATAACTTATAATCCAAGTTGGATGCTTTGACGAACAGACAGAGAATAGTTACAAATTTTCGATGTGCGTAAACCAATTGAGGTATACTTGACTAATGAAAAACCTTCTTATATATTCGCTACAAGCTTTCGAGGATCTTTATCTTTGATGGCTCTCACAGCCCGGCGGCATCCCCGACGC
>JBFLWC010000481.1:0-6102 GCA_040758415.1 Bacteroidota bacterium
TATTAGATATTGCGCACAATGGAGAATTCTCTGTTTTTGCTGTTACATGAAAACCTTCCGGTAACTCAGTAACATAATCGCCGTGGCTCATCCATATTACCGAGCTGTTTTTAACACCTTGAAAAAGTATTTCATCTTCAAGAATTTCAAGATGAGCTTTGCCATATTCCCGATCGTCTGCCGGTTCAACTTTTCCGCCAAGAACTTTTGACATTAATTGCAGTCCGTAGCATATACCGAGAATAGGAATACCAAGCTCAAAAATTTCTTTCGATATTTTTGGCGAACCTACATCGTTTACACTCATAGGTCCACCGGAAAGAATTATTCCAGCAGGTTTTTCTTCTTTAATCTTTTCAATAGTAAAGCTGTGGGAATGAATTTCCGAATAGACTTTACTTTCTCTAATTCTGCGCGCAATAAGCTGAGTATACTGCGAACCAAAATCGAGAATTATAATTTTTTGTAGATGAATCATATAGAATTGGACATTGGTCATTAGTTGAGAGATAGTCGTTGGCATTGACTATTGACCGACTTGAGTTTTATACGCTCCTGCATCGAGTAAATCATTCAATTGAGATAAATCCGTCAACTCAATTTTAATTATCCATCCTTCACCGTATGGATCTGAATTAACAAGCTGGGGTTCGTCATTTAATTTTTGATTTAACTCCAAAACTTTTCCTGTAACCGGGGCATACATATCGCTTACTGTCTTAACGGCTTCAATAGTACCGAATGATTTGCCAATTGTTATTTCTGTTATATCGGGATGAATATCAATATAAACTATATCGCCCAATTCGCTCTGGGCAAAATCTGTAATACCAATAGTACCGATGTTCCCTTCTACTTTTAACCATTCGTGTTCTTTAGTGTACTTGAGATTCTCGGGAATGTTCATAGCTACCTCTTTTAGATTGTATTAATATGTTTGTCTATGAAAGAAGTATCGAAATCGCCTTCGATAAATTTTTCGTTTTCCAGAACTTTTAAATGAAATGGTATTGTTGTTTTCACTCCTTCGATTTTAAATTCTTCCAACGCTCTTTTTGCCCGTCTAATTGCATGCGGGCGGTCGGTTCCCCAAATTATCATTTTGGCAATCAATGAATCGTAGTTCGGTGGAATCACATAATCGTTATAAATGTGGGAGTCAATTCTAACACCAAAGCCGCCGGGGAAATGTAGATAATCAATTCTACCGGGCGAAGGCCTAAAGTTGTGTTCCGGGTCTTCAGCGTTAATTCTGAACTCGATTGCGTGCCCGCGCGGTTCGACCGGTTTATTTTCGATCTCGTAGCCTGCAGCAACTAAAATTTGATTCCTCACAAGATCAAAGTTGCGCACCATTTCTGTAACGGGATGTTCTACCTGGATTCTTGTATTCATCTCGATGAAATAGAAGTTTTGATATTTATCAACAAGAAATTCTATTGTTCCTGCGCCTTCATAATTTACAGAACGAACACCAAGGAGTGCAGCTTCTCCCATCTTAGCACGTACTTCATCATTAATAAAAGGTGATGGAGATTCTTCAATTAACTTTTGATGTCTTCTCTGAATTGAACACTCTCTTTCTCCGTAATGATAAAAATTCCCGTGTGTATCGCACAGAATTTGAATTTCTATATGGTGCGGATTCTCTATAAATTTTTCTAAATAAAGAGCAGTATTGGAAAATGCAGCGCCGGCTTCGCTGCCGGCTGTTTGAAATGCTTTTTCGATTTCGCTCTCTTCCCAAACAATGCGCATTCCTTTTCCGCCGCCGCCTGCCGATGCTTTCAACATTACCGGGTAGCCAATCTCTGCAGCAATCTTCTTTGCTTCTTCAACATCATTTATAACCCCATCACTTCCGGGTACAACCGGCACGCCAACTTTTTTCATCGTCTCTTTTGCTAATGCTTTATCGCCCATTTTCCGGATTGAATCCGGCGAAGGACCGATAAACTTAATATTGGAGTCGGCGCATATCTCGCTGAACTCGGCATTTTCGGCAAGAAAACCATATCCGGGATGAATTGCGTCTGCGCCTGTAATTTGTGCGGCAGAAAGTATGCTTGAAATTTTTAAATAACTCTGACTGCTAAGAGCAGGACCGATACAAACTGCTTCATCTGCAAAAACAACATGAAGCGACTCGCGGTCAACTTCACTGTAAACGGCAACGGTTGGTATTCCCAACTCTTTGCAAGTTCTAATAATTCTTAGTGCTATTTCTCCACGATTGGCAATTAGAATTTTTTTAAACAAAATTTCCTCTTAAAAGTTGGCAACACTAAACAGTTTCAATCAGAAATAGAGATTGGTTGTATTCAACCGGAGTGGCGTTTTCTACAAGGATCTTTACAACCTTTCCACTCACGTCGCATTCTATTTCATTCATCAATTTCATTGCTTCAACAATGCAAAGAACAGTTCCCGGTGCAACCATATCACCTACTTGAATGTATGGATCTGCATCCGGTGCGGGCGCGCGATAGAACGTTCCGACAATAGGAGATTTTATTTCGTGGTGTTTGGGTTCGGTTAGTACTGCGGTGGGTTTTTGTTCAATTATTTGCAGTGCCGGCGTTTGCGATACTGCCGCGGGCTTTGAAAAATCGCCCGTTGGCTGCAGATGCAGTTGTGTCTGCTTCGAGTTCTTGGAGATCTTTACTTTTAGCTCGCCTTCCTGGACTGTGAATTCTGTGATCTCGCTTTGCTCAACCATTTTGATGAGCTTTTTAAGAAGACTTATATCCATTTTCTTTTGCTCTTAGTTTTTAACTCGTTCAACATACGCGCCTGTTCTTGTATCAACTTTCAGAACATCGCCTTCGTTAATAAACAACGGAACGTTTATCTTAGCACCGGTTTCAAGTTTTGCGGGTTTGAGTGCGTTATTTGCCGTATCTCCTTTGAATCCCGGTTCGGTCTCAACAACTTTGAGTGCTATAAAGATTGGAATTTCTGCCGAGATGATTTCTTCTTTATCATCCAAAAGAAGTTCTACTTCAAGCCCTTCTTTCAAATAGATTTGTCCTTCTCCAATTATACTTTCTGCAACCGTTAATTGCTCGTAAGTCTGGTTGTCCATCAAAACCAAACCGGAAGATTCTCGGTAAAGATATTGATACTTTCTTCTCTCGACTCTAATTATGTCAATCCCTTCACCCGAGCGGAAAGTGTTATCTAAGACGCGTCCTGTCTTTAAATTTTTTAGGGATGTTCTAACGAATGCACCGCCTTTGCCCGGTTTAACATGCTGGAATTCTACAATCACGTAAGGATCGTTTTTGTATCTTATTATTAGTCCGTTTCTGAAATCTGAAGTATCTGCCATGAATTTATTTTAATCCTTCTAAACTGATGAAAATATAGCCACCGCTTGATCTAAAATCAAGGATAGATTTTTTTGGGTTTTGAGAGAAAGTTGAAATTAACTCTCAACTTGAATGAGATATCTATCAAGCTCGTAAAATGCTTGAGAATTTTTGTAATCTTTTTTAATCGCTTCAAAAACTGTCTTTGCTTCTGCCTTCCTGCCAAGTTTGATAAGATTGATGCCTGCTCTTAAAAGATACTCTCCGTTAGCAGGGTTAGTCTTAGAAACTTTTGCAGCATCCTTATATAAAGCGGCTGCTTTCTCATATTCTTTCTTCACTTCCAAACAGCCCGCTTTTCCTGCAAGTGCCGTTGCTTTGAACAGAGGATTGGAACCGGAGTAATCATCATAAGTTTTGAGCGCAGCATCAGTATTGCCGGTTAATGAATAAGCATTTGCTAAAAATATTTTTGCTGCTTCTCCGTTTTCTGTACTTCCATAATCATCAACAATTTTTTTCAAACCAACTATATTTCCTGCTTTTTGTCCTTCAATTGCATCTTTGTAAGAGCCGGTTTCGTAAAGAGGAATAACTTTTGCAAGCAGCCCGGCTGCAGTTTTATTATCGTTCGATCTTTTATTTATGAAAAGAATTACTGCAACAACAATAAGCACAACAACTGCTGCTCCAATTAATATCCTTGCCTGGTTTTCGAGAAAAAAGCTTTGAGCTTTATAATATGTGGTAACAAGTTTGTCTTTTTTAATTTCTTTTTTAGTAATCCTTTTTCTTTTCTCTAACACTTTTAACCTCGTTTAATTGATAGACCCTAAAAATTCGGCGTGAAATCTAAGAAAAATTATAGACCTATTCTAATATGATTTGAAAAAATCCAGGCGTTCTCATTTAGATAAACTTCAACGCGGTAGGCACCGTTTTCCGTAATTGGAAATTCGGCATCTAAACCATCAATTCTATCTCTTTCTTCTCCGTTACAAATCAGTTTAATTGTGCCGCTTATGTTTGGAAGAATTACTCTCAATTTCATTTTAGCACTTATAGGAATTGTATCTCCCATTTGATAAGTTTTATTGTTGTCTTCAGCAAAGAACCGAAATCCTTTTGCATCTCCGTAATAATAGTTCGATACAAAACATTTGCCGTCAGCTAATGCTTTATAAATATTTTTTTTCGATTGATTTATTTCGTGTGTTTCACTCGAGATATTCAACGGCTCTTCTAACAGCAGATGCGTGCGGATTGATTTGAACAAAACTTTGTATGGAAAAACCTCGAACTCTACAAATCCCAGGATATTAACTTTGTGTGCGTGTGCATCAACTCCTCCAATACCAACCACTTTTCGTTTCAGATTTAGCCGGTCCCAAATTTCCAAAGTTTCTTTCGGCGGCGCAACAATAGATTTGAGCGGATGAATAAAATAATTGTATTTGTTCTGATCCGTTAGACCTTCCATCCACTCTGACATATGATTCCATATTTCAATTCCGGTGAAATCATCAGTATCCCATTCTTTCCAGGGATACGGCGGATGTTCCTTCATCGAGGATCTTTTTTCGTGCGGATGAGCAATGAACCCAATACCGCCGGCTTCTTTAACTTTTCTAACATATTCTTTTGCCGGAATACGTGTAGAAAATGTTTCCCTTATTCCGCACGCCAGATAATGATTTTTATTTTCTTTGTCGTTCATCTCGCATCCAACTAAAAGAAGAGTATTGCCGTACCACCCCTCAAATCCTTCGTTAAATGCGCGGAGCGTGTTATGATCGGTTAGAATAATAAAATCAAGTCCAGACTCGTTTGCGTAATGAGCAATATCTTTTACTTCACCAGAACCATCGGAATAGGTAGAATGAATATGTATCGCACCAATGTATTCAAACATTTAAGAGTCCGGAACAATTTGACATGACCAAAAATAAATTAAATGGACAACCAATTAAGCATTGTTTACTTCCAACAATGTTGTATAATGAGTTGATTGTTCTTTGATCATATCGGAAAGCTTGGTCATAAGAATATCAATTCGCTCGTCCGTATTATCTTCAAATCTTTCATACGATTCTTGATTCTTGAAAATATAAATCTCCTCAAAATTGTTTGGTTTATTTTTCTGTTCGAAGACAGAATAGTTCTCTAAACCGTCCGCTCTGACTAAATTTTTTAATTCGCGAACTACATCCAGGTATTCTTCCCTTTTTTCAGGAAAGACATTATAACGAATGGAAAAGATGACTCTGCTCATTTATCATTTATCTCCTCAATTAGATTATTAAATTCACCTTTGAAAGTAACTTCTGCAGGACCTGTTAAAGAAAGCTCCTGCACTTCTTGATTTTCTATTTTAAAGTCAACAATTAACTGATCGCCACTCTTAGCCATCAATTTAATTGGTGGTTTCAAATTATCGTTCACATACGAAATCAACGCAGCAGCAACCGAACCCGTTCCGCATGAAAGTGTTTCATCTTCCACGCCACGTTCGTAACTTCTTATTTTTATTAAATCTCCTTCGATATCAATAAAGTTCACATTCGTCCCCTCCGGCATAAAATCTTTGTGATAACGAATTTCTCTTCCAAGTTCGAAGACCGGAAAAATATCTATGCTGTTGTAAAATGATTTTAAATCAGCTGGATTTTCCAAAACATCTTTAATTCTGATAACAACCTGCGGTGAACCAGTATCTGCAAATGAAGCCGTGATTAACTGACCGGCGGTTTTTATCTTGAAATTATATTTTATTTTTTTAGGCGGATTTAAA
>JBFLWC010000482.1:0-2846 GCA_040758415.1 Bacteroidota bacterium
TAACCTTATTACCTTATTCCTTCAGTGTTAATGTCTTCTGATAAAATTTGATAAACTTTTCATATTCTTCAGCAAAACTTCTAAAATTGAATTTGCATCTTCTTTTTGATAACTTCTTGCCCAAATTTTTCATCACTACTGGAGAGAAATAATGACAACTATAATTGATGTATGGGGACGTGAGATTCTTGATTCGCGGGGCAACCCTACAGTTGAAGTTGAAGTAACATTGGAATGCGGAGTAGTAGGAAGAGCAGCAGTTCCAAGCGGAGCTTCAACTGGAGAAAATGAAGCAGTAGAATTGCGTGACGGTGATAACGCTCGCTACTTTGGCAAAGGTGTTCAAAAAGCAGTTGATAATGTTAACAACAGAATTGCAGATGAACTGATTGATTTCGATGCGACCGATCAAGCAGCAATTGATAATTTTTTGTGTGAGCTGGATGGAACTCCAACCAAATCGGAACTCGGTGCCAACGCAATTCTTGGAGTATCGCTTGCATGTGCAAAAGCATCTGCAGATGCGCTGGGGGTACCTCTTTATAAATACATCGGCGGAGTTAACGCCCGCACACTACCGGTTCCGATGATGAATATCTTAAATGGCGGTAAGCATGCAGATAACAACGTTGACTTCCAGGAATTTATGGCAATGCCGGTTGGAGCTCCAACATTTGCCGAAGCTTTGAGGATGGGTACAGAAACATTTCATTCGCTTAAATCTGTTCTGAAGAAAAAAGGTTACAACACCGCTGTTGGAGACGAAGGCGGGTTTGCACCTAATTTGAAATCAAACGAAGAAGCAGTTACCGTTATTCTTGAAGCAATTGAGAAAGCAGGATACAAACCAGGCAAAGATATTTTTATTGCACTCGACCCCGCCGCAAGTGAAATGTGGAACAACGATAAGAAAGCTTACTATTTCTTCAAGTCGGATAAATCTTATTTGCCTCCCGAAAAGATGGTTGATTTCTGGACTGACTGGATTAAACAATATCCAATCATTTCTTTAGAAGATGGTATGGCAGAGTTTGATTGGGACGGCTGGAAATTGTTGACCGACAGAGTTGGTAATAAAATTCAATTGGTAGGTGATGATCTTTTTGTAACAAACACAGATTACTTAGCCCAAGGAATTGAGAAAGGAGTTGCAAACTCAATCCTCATTAAAGTAAATCAAATTGGAACATTGACAGAAACGCTTGATGCAATTGAAATGGCTAAGCGCGCAAGCTACACAGCAATTATTTCTCACCGCTCGGGTGAAACTGAAGATACAACAATTGCAGATATTGCAGTTGCAACAAACGCTGGACAAATTAAAACCGGCTCTGCAAGCCGAACCGATCGAATTGCTAAATACAATCAGTTATTAAGAATTGAAGAAGAGCTGGATACAACCGCTATCTTCCCGGGTATTGCAGCAATTAATTATTCAGTGTGATTTAAAGGGACACTTGCTGTGTCCCTTTAAATAAATTTTCTACGAAGTGGAACTATAATTATGTTTTTTGTTCCGCCGGTTTATAAATAAGCGAAACGGCAACACCCAGAATTACAGATTGGATAAAGCCATAAATAAACCACTGCAACGCCAGGTAGAATGGAATTGCATAAACAACATTTTGGGCAACAGCCGCAGTAAGATTCATAAACAATCCAATATATACTCCGTAACGCACCCCTTCCATCCACCCCTTGTTCTGATATCCCTTTGTAAAAATGAATACAAAAAAGAATGACCAGATTAGGTCGGTGATCCACATCTTCCACATATTTGCCTGCATATCTTTGCTAAAAAATTTCGAGATTGATTCCTGCATATAAGTGGAAGAAAGTATAACGCTGTGAACTAGATAACTTGTTGCTTCTAAAAGAATAAAAACAACAACAACAGCAAGTACAAATTTTTTAGTGTTCATAAAGAACCTCAAATTAGTTTTTTGTGTTGTTATTTAAATACAGTAAGAGGGGCAGATTGAAACTAACGACTAAAATCAACAAAGACAACAAAATTTTTTATATTTTTCCCAGCGCTGCGGATTGAAGAAGCCCCGCAAACATTTAAATATTCAAGTAAGAACTCCAAATCTTATATAATTCGTACGTCGCTTTTACATCTTCGCCGCAGTAAACTGCAATCTCTTTTATTCGTCCGGCTTTGTAAAGCTCTTTCACATCCATTCCTGTTATCCCTTTCGATTTCGGGGACTCAACTCCGAATGCACGGCAATAAAAATCCAGGTTAAATTTTTTTGTGAGTCCGTAAAATGTGAACTGCTCGAGCAGATCAATATGAGACGACACATCGTATCGGTTCTTCATCAAATTTCTTGTCGGTTTAATCTTGTTAATTGCAGATCTGATCATAATGAAGGGTAGGTCAAAATTTCTGCCGTTAAATGAAATTACCTTTTCAGCTTTTCTAATAAACTTCCAAAAGTACTTGAGCATTTCTTCTTCAGAAAGCGGTTTATACTTGGCAATTTTTTCTCCGGCATCCCATTCATCATTCTCGCTTCCTTCATAAAGAACCATTGTTTTTTCCGTATCTGTATTGAGCATTCCTATTGCAACAATTTTTGCCGTATAAGGATATAGACTCAAATACCGTTTTGTCTCTTCAAACAATTCTTCCTTTTTCTGTTGATCTTTTTCAAGTTCTGTATAACGGAGAAGAAATTCCTTCTGGGATTCGGAGAGAGTTTCAAAATCAACTCCAACAGTTTCGATATCAAAAACAAGATTCATAACTACCCCGCTTCTAACTTGTTCTGATTAAAAACTAACAAAATTTTTGTTGAATTGATAGAAAAAAAATGAAGATGAAAATTTTACAATAAGTC
>JBFLWC010000483.1:0-5247 GCA_040758415.1 Bacteroidota bacterium
TTATGTATCAATATATAGAAAACGCACCTAACCAGCAAATCAAAGCAACTGCTTTAAACAAAGCGACATTGGTCCGCGAGTAAACAAGACCCCCAATTATAAGATGGTTTTATTTTTCGAATTAGTCTTTGAGTGTAGTTAAATAAACGAAGTAGTTAAAAATTATTGGCGATGGTTTTACAGAACTGCATTGTTGTTTATGGGCAGCGCTTTATTTTCCACGCCGTTATAAGTGTCTGTTCTTTGAAAAAATAATTTCGAGGTGGTTAACTAATTAGTTATCTTGTGGACGTGAAAAGAAAAATATTATTCTTTGGTGATTACTTTTTAGACTTCTATTCGCAGCAAGTTCTAAAAACAAAGGAGAAGATTGACTTTGTTCTCGATTTGATTAGGAATGTCGAAAGAGTTCCAATCAAATTTTTGAAATATCTTGAAGGAACGGATAGTTTATATGAAATCCGGGTTCTAACTCATAAAAGTAATATTCGAATTTTCAGTTTCTTTGATGAAGGTAATTTGGTAATTCTGCTTAACGGTTTTGTAAAAAAGACAAACAAAACGCCAAAGAATGAATTGGAACTTGGAGTAAAATTAAAAAAAGAATATTTTTTAGCAAAGGCAGAAAGGGATAAAAAATGAAAAAGATAACGACATTCGAAGAGCATTTAGATAAACAATACGGGAAAAAAGGAAGTGCACGTCGAGATAAATTTGAAGCTGATTCAATATCGTTCAGATTGGGCGAAATGCTTAGAGAGGAAAGAACAAAAGCAAAGTTAACGCAAGAGCAACTTGCAGAAAAAACCGGGACCAAGAAAAGTTATATATCGAGAATAGAAGCTGGTAAAAGTGATATACAGATTTCTACTTTTTATCGAATAATAGAACTTGGTCTTAGGAAAAGATTGAATATTTCTATTAGTTAAGATCATTTCTTAAGTCCACACTTATAACCCGCCGCTCAACCGGACAGCGTATTTCAAAGCGGCTTTTTCTTCATTTTCAGTTTGGTTTCATAAATCAAAATTCTTGTAAAAGTTTATTCAGATACATAAATATTTCTAAAATAAATTAATTGATGCAGTTAACCGGCATTCTTGCTCTGTGCTGCGGGTTAGCAGCAAGAGCGTATGTTTAAAGAAGTAAAAGTACCAAGTATGAAGATACGTGAGTACCGCTCACTGTTCAGAATCTATGATAAAGAGAAAATGCGTGAAGGTCAGATATTACGACAGATACGCTGCATACTCGAGTGTAAGAACCATGAATTGAAATGGGAGAAGTGGAACAAAGAGTTCATAGAAAAGCTGAAGCTGGTCCGTTTTCAAGAAGATATCTTCAACAGAAAGTTTGAAACAGTGATAAAGGAATATGAGTTCGTAAAGGAACAAATTAAGGATACAGAAAAAAGGATCAAAGAAATTGGAGAAGATGAAGAACTGAGAGAAAAAGTAAAGAGGATAAACCAAATCAATGGAATCGGAATAGTAAGTGCAGTAAGATTAGTTGTTTACTTATTTGATTTGGACAGAAGATTTGAAAGCGGTGAAAAGCTTGTTCATTATGTAGGATTGACTCCTGGAGAGCAAAGCAGGGGAGAAGAAATAATTAGAAGTAGAACCGGACTTATTGGAAGCAGACAATTAAGAACGATTATTATCCAATTAGCATGGGTAGCAGTGCGTAAGGATGGAAATTTGTTAAACAAGTTTGATAGGGTTTACAAAAACAGTGGTTGTAAACAGAAAGCAATAGTAGCAGTAGCCCGAAAGTTGATGATGAAGGTACATGCAATAACTCAGAAAGAAGAAGAGTACGAAATAAACAAAGCAGCTTAAAGAAGCGGTGGCCGCGACTAACGGCGTGCAATATAAGTAAGCTGTATATACACCAAAGGTGTATTAATTTACTTGCGTAAGGCAAGAATGCGGCCCGGTTCTCTTGAAAACGAATAAGCTAATTGTCGCTAAGACGACGAATAATAACTTGTCCCGCTCTGCGGGAGGTTGTAAATTATTCTTCTGGGATATATTGTTACAAATTAATTAACGAGAACTCAATTGGTGTGTTGTTGATCTTTAACATAACATGCCGTTAGCTGCTTAATTGAATATGAAAAATAAGATCGCAATAGTAACTGGAGTTAGTAGATTAAAAGGCATAGGAAGAGCTATTTGCTTGGAATTAGCAAAAAAGGGAACAGACATTTATTTCACTTATTGGCTAGGTTATGACAATCAAATGCCATGGGGAGTAAATGAAAGTGAACCTGTTACGATTCAAAAAGAACTAATTGCTCTTGGGGTAAATTGTGAAAAAATAGAATTGGATTTGTCTAAAGTAGAATCAATAGCAGTTTTGTTCAACGACGTGGAAAGCAAATTAGGTAATCCATCAATACTTGTTAATAATGCTACCTATAGTACTTATACAGATATTCAAACTATAACATCCGAGGAAATAGATAGGCATTATGAAATTAATATACGAGCAACAACATTATTAGCTATAGAATTTATAAGAAGATTTCAAGGCGAATCTGGAGGCAGAATAATAAACTTATCATCTGGACAAAGCCTATCAAGAATGAGTAATGAGATAGCATATGCAATAACAAAAGGGGCAATTGAAACATTGACGTATACATTACAACATGAAACAGCAGAAAAAGGAATAACAATAAATGCAGTAAACCCAGGACCTACAGATAGTGGCTGGATGAATGATACGATGAAGGCTGAATTATTGAAAAGGTTTCCAATGAAAAGAATTGGTTTACCAAATGATGCAGCTAGATTAATATCCTTTTTGGCTAGTGAGGAATCAGAATGGATAACCGGTCAAATAATTCATTCGGATGGAGGCTTTAAAAATTAATAAAACGCAGCTAACCGCTTAAAAAAGGATTAAGTCAAGAGACAAATAAATTCCAGCGAGCAACCGAAGTTGTTCTATGAAATAGTTCTTTGAAAAGCTGAACCATAATATTAATTACTTGCCTTCTGCCTACGATATCTTGAAGGCTGCCAGCAAGTGGCAACCAAACCGCTTACGGGGCATACTCTATTACAACAGAGTTATCCACTATTAATGGATCATCCCAGATATATATTAGGCATGCGCATTACATCCCATTCCAGCGCTGAAGCCTGTTTAACTACACGACTAGTTAGATGGCGGGGCTTGTAATGCGCGGCCACTGATCAGATTTTTTCTGTTCTATTTTAAGTCCTTTGAATTGGTTATTAAAGTTGGATTTATTTTTAAGCACATAGAAAACGATACGGGCAATTTCTTTAGCGATGATAGCGTGAGCGACTTGTTTCTTTTTCCTTCTGAGTTTAGAGTCATGATATTTCTTAATTGGAGGGTAATACTGTAGTGCGTGGACAGCAGCATCGGCGAATACAACTTTAAGGTATTTGCTGCCATCTTTAGAAGAACGCTGCTTTGTTTTACCGGCAGAGTTGCGAGCAGAGGGAACAAGCCTACAGTAAGAGAAAAAGTGTTTAACGTTAGCAAACCGATTAATGTCACCAACTTCGAGCAAAATGGTAAAAGCATTCATCTTACCTATACCGGGAATCCAGAGTAGACGTTGAATATCATCGTTAGGAATAAGAGAAGGATAAAGAGATTTTTCAAGAGTAAGCATTTGTTCTTTGAGAAGGTGTTCTTGATAATCAAACTGTTGGTATTGCAGTTTGTAGAAATCTGGAAGCAAAGAAGGATCGTTGATATTAAACTTTTCGAGCATACGGTTCATAAAGTTCATACAGCTCGTTCTTTTTTGGGATAGCCGAAGTCTTGCACGAAGGGTATCTCTGAGAGGTCGAACGTCATCGGAGATTTTGTAGGCTTCGGGAATGAAATTGAGCCGAAGTAGTTGAGCAAGAATATGAGAATCAACTTTATCGGTTTTAACTTTAGCGTAGGCTATTGCTTTAACGTATTTAGCGTGAGCAAGTTTAAGATTAATGCCGTGAGAAGAAAGAAGGTCGTTCATCCAATACCAACCGCCGGTAGTCTCGACGGTTGCAGAATGTTCGTTACCGAGAGAAGCAAAGTAGTTTAGAATATCGAAGCTGTTGTTCTTAAGTTCAGCTTGTTTAATGATGATACCATCATCATTAACAGTAGTGATAACGGAAAAGAGTTTGTGTTGATCAATGCCGGAGTAGTACATATTACCTCCAAAAAGATTGTTGAAAATAATCTAAATCCTTTTTGGAAATATCCCGCGCCTCAACAGCGACCGCCTCCCCGCCAGAATACGGCGGGTAAATTCGATGCGGTCTAATTAAGTCGCATTTAGGTTTGGTTTTTCAGAAATAGTTTGTTGTGTAAAGTTTGATTAGTTATTTAAACTGATTTATAAATAAAAGTTGCGTTGACAAAACCGGTATTGTTGTTTTGGGCGCCGCTTATCGGCCACGCCGTTATATTGCTAAAAATAATTTGAAATAATTAGTATGATAGACTATATTTGGTCTAAAAAAGGGCTACAAAATGAGATTAAGCGAATCAGTAAAATCAATTAGTTATCTGAAAGCTAATGCAGCTAGTTTGATTGAGGAAATCAATAAAGAACAAAAAACTTTTGTTATTACTCAAAATGGTGAAGCGAAGGTAATTGTTCAAGACATAAAGGTTTATGAAAAGACTCAAGAAACAATGGCTATGCTTAAATTACTGGCAATGACTAGAGTGAAAAGCAAGAATGCCAAAGGGATAGAAGAAACGTTTACTGAACTTCGTAATGAATTAAAATCTAATTAATAACTATGAAATATAAAGTTATTATTGACCCTCAAGCTAAGTTGGATCTAAAAGAGATATTCATTTACGTTGCAATGAACGATAGTGTTCAATCTGCTAACAAACTTTTGGACGCTTTAGAAGAAACTTGTTATAAACTTGAGAAATTTCCCGAACGAGGGCATATTCCACCTGAGTTAAGACAAACCGGAATCAAAAGTTATTTAGAAATTCATTATAAACCTTACCGTATAATCTACGAAATAGAAGACAACTTAATTTATATACATTCAGTGATCGATGGCAGAAGAAATATACAAGAAATATTGAGTAATAGATTTTTAAGATAAAATTGCACATAACCGCTTAAAAAAGGATTAAGTCAAGAGACAAATAAATTCCAGCGAGCAACCGAAGTTGTTCTATGAAATAGTTCTTTGAAAAGCTGAACCATAATATTAATTACTTGCCTTCTGCCTACGATAT
>JBFLWC010000484.1:0-2027 GCA_040758415.1 Bacteroidota bacterium
ATCTTGCCGATTTTTATTTCCCCAATTTCTTTTTCTATTTCCTCTTTTGTCAATCCGCCCGGACGAAGAAGGTAAAATTCATTTTGGTGGAACTGAATTATTGTTGATTCGACACCAACAGAACATTTTCCGCCGTCAAGTATCATATCAACTTTGGCGGCAAGATATTTTGCAACATGAGTTGCTTCGGTAGGACTGAGATGTCCAAACCTGTTTGCACTCGGCGCAGCTATCGGAGTACTGCTTGCATCAATTAGCTGCAGAGCAACGTTATGGTCAGGCATTCGAAGTGCAACTGTTGGGCTGCCGGATGTTACAATATCCGGAACTAATTCCGTCTTTGGCAAAACTAATGTCAGCGGTCCCGGCCAAAATTTATTTACGAGCTGTTCAACTTTATCGTTTTGAACTGTAGAAAATTTTTTATGCCAGGTTTTATCCGAGATATGAAGGATTAACGGATTGAATGCGGGACGTTTTTTTACTTCAAAAATTTTAGCAACGGCTGTAGGGTTCAATCCATCGGCGCCCAAACCGTAAACCGTTTCTGTTGGAAATGCAACAAGTCCGCCGCGCTTTATAATCCCGGCGGCTTGTTTAATTGATTCGTTATTTGCTTTGTAAACATTCATTTAGATTGTAGAGCAGATTTTGGCATAGCCATTCCCGAAGAGACAACTATGTTGCACTAAGTGAGAAATCTGTTCTGCTAAAAATAAACTTTTTGTAAACGAATTGTAATTGGAATATTTTTACAGCAAGGTTACACTAAAACAAAAGAGATATGGGTGAACTAAACGAGTTTAAAAATTTTTGTAAGCATCTTGCCCAAGAGAGCGGAAAAATTATAAGACAATATTGGCGAACAGAAATTGTTGTTGACAGCAAAGCAGATTCTTCCCCGGTTACAATTGCCGATAAAAAAGCCGAAGAGCTTATGCGCGGCATGATTATGAAAGAATTTCCCGATCACGGAATTCTTGGAGAAGAATTTGGCGAGCATAATTCGAACGCCGGTTACAAATGGGTCCTCGATCCAATTGACGGCACAAAAAGTTTTATCTGCGGAACAGTTACGTTTGGAACACTCATTGCTCTTTTAAAAAATGATAAGCCGGTATTTGGTGTAATCAATCAGCCAATTCTTGATGAGTTTTTAATTGGCGATAATAACGCAGCAGAATTAAACGGCACGAAAGTTCATGTTAGAAATTGTAAAAATATTTCCGATGCGGTTCTTCTTACAACAGATCAACTCAATATAGAGAAATATCACAGCGTCAAAAACTTTGAAGAGCTGATGCACAAAGTAAAACTTTACCGCACGTGGGGCGATTGTTACGGGTATTATCTTGTTGCAACAGGTTATGCTGATATTATGATTGACGCAATTATGAATCCATGGGATTTGCTTCCTCTCATCCCAATTATTCGAGGTGCAGGCGGAACAATAACAGATTATTATGGAGCTGATCCCCTGAAAGGAAACAGCATCGTTGCAACTTGTGGTGAAATACATTCTGAAGTAATCAGTCGGTTAAATAAAGATGAAAATCACGCTTAAGATCACTATCAAAAAGTTTTCATCTTGCTCTTGTTCTTGCTCTTGCTCTTGTTCTTGCTCTTGCTCTTATTTTGAATCGTAGTTCTCATTTGACAGTTCAGTTTACAAACAAGCAGGTTCGTCATTTTTTCTGCCATTGAATCCTTTCTTTTTCAACCGCATCAAACTTTTGCAAAAATAAAAATAGTAAATCAAAATGAGGACAAAATGAAAAACATTACAGAAGGAACAGACTTTAATTTTACACAGGAAGTATTACAATCAGATACACCGGTTCTTGTTGATTTTTGGGCGCCCTGGTGCGCTCCGTGCAGAATGGTTGCGCCCGTTGTTGAAGAGATTGCAAATGAAATGGTCGGTAAACTGAAAGTTGTAAAAGTAAATACAGATGAAAATTTTGAAGTCGCCTCTAGATATGGAATTATGAGCATTCCAACACTTGGCATTTTTAAAAACGGCAGAT
>JBFLWC010000485.1:0-8834 GCA_040758415.1 Bacteroidota bacterium
TTACACCGGGTCTTATCTCTTCACTGTCTTCTATTTCTTTGTCGGTAAAGTTTACAACCAAACTGTCTGTTTCTTTATCATATTTAATTTTCATTTTGACTCCAATATTTAGATACTTTTGAGGAAATATAAGCCGTAATCACAACCTTTTCACTCTCGATATCTTGAATTACTATACGTATAATTTTTTGTTTACCTTTGTCATCAACAATTACCGATTGATATATCTCCCGTTCTGGATCATCCTTATCCGGTATTCTTTGTTGCGGATTCTTTATTACACTCTCAATTACATCCAAATCAATTTTTCTTCTCGCAATTTGTTCCAATAGATGCGTTGCATGCCTTATCTTTTTATCCTTCATAGTCAATCAAATTTTATTACCCGTCATGCGTGCAGACCGTAATTTAACGCATTAATAAATATCGGCTGTTTGCCCCGTGCGGAATTTATTTCCTTTTGCAAAATGATATGCACGTCAACCAGAATTAAAGCTGGTCTTGTTTTATTACCAGTAAGATCGGTAAATGGAAAAGGTATAATTACAATATCGCCTTTTCTCATTTGACCTAGTAATCCATAGAAATTGATTGTTCCATAATTCTACCCGCTTTTTTGTTACAACTTATCCATTCACTTTCTAAAATTCAACATACATTAAAAAGATTAGAAAGATTATCGACTTGTCATGTGAAGTTGGAGATGCAGCTTCTTTCCGGGATTCAGATTTCTATCTAACATCCAGTATCAAATATCTTACACTTCTACTTTCCATTTTGCAAAGCGTACTTCGCATACTTTTCAACATGCAACATGCTAACTTGTAACCACATTCCTATTTTGGTACCTCAAACTTCTGATTCCAATATTTATCCCAAATTTGTCATTTGAAAAAAATAAGCTATATAAGTCAAGAAGCCTCATAGGTTTAGAGATTTTTAAGTAATAAGTTTTGCTTACAATATGAGCAGTTTTTGTAAAAAAATCACTACTAACCGACAAAAAATAAGAAGGAGCTACTAAAGAAGTAGCTCCCGAATGTCGTAATTTTGTTGTAAGCAAAAACAAACAAGAGAACGACATGAGTAAAGATACAGAAATAAGATTTGTCGGTCAGCCGATTTTTGGTCAAATATTAAAACTTATAGATAAGTCAACATTTGTGAGTTTAGTAAGAGAAAAAATGAGCGACCATTATTACAAGGCATTCAAAAGTTGGGATCAGCTGGTAGTAATGCTCTTTGGAATACTGAGCAGATGCGATTCAATGGCGGAAACATGTGAAGGAATAAAGGCATTAAGCGGAAAATTAAATCAACTTGGATTGCAAAAAGCAGCGGCAAAAAGCACAGCAGGAGACGGATTAAGGAATCGGGGAAGTTCATTTTTTGAGTCACTATATTATAAGCTGGTAGATAGATATAAAGGTTTTTTGTCGGACAGCCGAACATATGGATTAACGTTCAAAGAGCTATTAATAATAGATTCGACAACGATTAGATTGTTTAGCGATATATTAAAGGGAGTAGGCAGAAATCCAAAGAACGATGGAAAGAAAAAAGGTGGACTAAAAGTTCACATGCTAATAGATGCAGTTCAATCAATTGCAAAGTTTGTTAGAATAACAGAAGCAAAAGTGCACGACAAAAACTTTCTTCAGCATTTGCAGCTACCTGCACATAGTATGATGGTATTTGATAAAGCATACAACTACTATCGGCAATTTGCCAGATGGACAGAAAAGAAGATATATTTTGTAACTAGACAAAAGGATAATGCTGTATGCAGAGTTTTAGAAACAATAATGGAAAAGGAGTTGCTCAAAGGAGAATTTGGAGTATATAAAGAAGAAGTAATAGAACTAATTTACAAGGAAAGCGAAGAAGAAAAGAAACTAAAATTACGTAGAATAAACTATCGTGATGATAGAAATCGTCAATTTGTATTCATAACAAATAATTTTGAAATCACCGTTGAAGAAGTAGCATTTATATACAAGAGACGATGGCAGATAGAATTGTTGTTTAAGAAGATGAAACAAAATTTTCAGTTACATTATTTTTATGGTGAAAATGAAAATGCTATCAGAACTCAAGTTTGGTGTACTCTAATAGCGCAGCTATTACTGACCGTATTACAAAAAATGGCTGATGTTAAAAAAGCATTTTCAACTGTAGCAACATTGGTTCGGATACATCTAATAAGCCTGTTAGATGTTTATGAGTTGTTGAGAAATGTAAAAAGAACATATACAAAGAAAAAGCCTGAGGCCTTACCCAGTTTATTTGCAGGATTGACTTAAGGGGGGTGTACTTTTAACTATGCGAGATTTTGTTTGATTTTTTTGGTTTTGTAAAACTTTTTGTGAAAATTAAATTTTAGTCGGTTGACAGTGATTTTCTATCTTATCCTAAAGCGAAAAGAAATTAGAAAAGAAGAAGACGAGTTGCAAACTTCAGAAAAAATTCTTTCTGCTCTTAAAGAGTATGCTAAGCAGCAACCGGAATTTGCGAAAGTTCTCAATAAATTTGGGTTGTTATAAAAATGGAAAAATGCACATTCCTTTCTTTTAATAAAATCATTTCAACACTTCAGCCAGTCTTTCTATCACCGTATCCAAATCTTCGTAACTAATTACCAGCGGCGGAAGCAGACGCAGTACAGTAGTTCCAGCCGGCAATGAGATTATTCCTTTATCTAACAATTCCACAATAACAGGTTGTACTTTATCTTTTAATTCTATGCCGATCATCAACCCGATGATACGAATCTCACGAACTTTTGAAAGGTTGAACTTCTCTAACTTTTCTTTGAAGTATTTTCCTTTGGCTTCTGCTTGTTCCCACAATTTTTCTTCGAGCATAAAATCAATCGAAGCAATACCGGCTGCACAGGCAAGTGGATTACCGCCGAATGTTGAACCGTGCTTGCTTTTTTCAACCTGGATTTTGTCCGAACACAAAACGGCTCCCATCGGAAATCCGCCGGCGATTGATTTTGCAAGAGTCATCATATCTGCCTGGATACCAAGATGCTCAATGGCAAAAATTTTTCCGGTGCGGCAGAAGCCGGTTTGGATTTCATCAATTATGAGAAGAATATTTTTCTCATCACAAAGCTGCCTTACTTTTTGGAAATATTCTTTCTGCCCGATATTTATTCCTCCTTCGCCTTGAACCGGTTCGAGTATTATTCCGGCAGTATCGTTATCAACGGCTTCTGCAAGTTTATCAAAATTGTTAAACGGAACAAAAGTAAATCCCGGCACAAGCGGTTCGAACCCTTCGCGGTATTCTTTCTTGTAAGTTGCGCTCAATGCACCGAGTGTTCTTCCATGAAAACCTTTCATCGCTGCAATGAATTTTGTTTTTCCCGCCTGCCGGTCGGGCAGGTTTGTATTTAACCGTGCAAACTTAATTGCGCCTTCAATTGCTTCAGTTCCGCTGTTTGTAAGAAATGCTCTTGTTAAATTTTTTGGTGCGATGCTAAAAAGCTTTTCGAGGAATAATGCTTTTGTATCGTTGTAAAAAGTATTTGGACATGTTATGAGCGTTGCAGCTTGTTTAGTCAGTGCTTCTACAACTTTATCATTAGAGTGTCCGATGTTCGCAACACTGATGCCTGCTGCCATATCAATATATTCATTACCCATATCGTCCCAAACGCGCGCACCTTTTCCTTTTACCAACACAATATCACGGCGCGGGTAAACATCAATTTCATATTTTTGAGTGAGAGCTTTGTAGTCTGTCATTGTATTGTTGTTCCTTTTCCTTTTAATGCATCTTTGATTGGATGTTCTGTTCTACCGTCTGAAAGAATTACTATCGTGCTTGCTGTTGCTCCTGAAGGGATGTGTGTATCCACTCCTTCGGAGGATTCCCAAAATAATTTTTTGAGCGCTAGAATTTTCCGTTTCATTCTTCCGTCTACTTTTTGTTCCATTGCTTCGAGTTCCGCCTTTGATATATTTGTTACGAGCGATGACGGATCGTCCTTATCTAATAGAAATCCTGCTGCTTCAATCAGTAAAATAATTTTTTCTGCTTTGAATTCATTCTGAAGCAGCGCAACAACATCATCATTCTCTGAATTGATTGCAAAATTATTTTCATCAATCAACGGAACAGATAACACCGGTGTATAACCGTTCTCAAGAAGTAAATCTAAAAGTTGTTTATTAATTTCTTTCGGCTTACCTGAAAAATCGCGAATCAGAAGTGTTTTGCCTCCTTCGCGTACTTTTATTCCGTTGTTACGTTTACCTTGAATAACTTTTCCATCAACGCCTGAAAGTCCTACTGCATTTATTCCTTTCTGCTGGCACAACTCAACTATCCGTTTGTTCTTCAAGCCAGCATAAGCCATCATCATTAAGTCAATTGTTTCTTTGCTGCTAAAAACAGAATCGTAACCGGAAAGTGATGTAACAATTTTTTTTTTGTATCCAAGTTTCTCCGCCAATTCATCGCGAAGCGCGTTGGCACCATGAACAATAATAAATTTTTCTTGTAGCGTTGCGAGGTCAGAAATTATTCCTTCAAGGTTAATTTCTTTTCCTCCTCCTATTTTTATCAAAAACATTTAAGCTCCATCAATGAATTATTTTGTATAGGCAGCCAATCCCTTTCTCCATAAAACGGTTCTGAACAAACAATAATTAAAGCATCAGATAATTTTGCATACATTGTAAAATAATCTTTGTCTTCGTTAAAATGAGAATAAACGTAAGACGCTCTCCAGTCTGATAGAATAATGTTCATTGCACGAATGTAATTTGATTTCTTTTGAATGATCTCAGTTCCTTTTTCAACCGCATCTTTTATGTTACCTTTATTAAAACGCTTGATGTAATTAAAAATTTTTTCTGCTCCAATTTTTCCTTCTTCCTTTATTTTCACACCGCGCAGCTCGCCGTTGAAAACAAAAATATATTTATCATCGTAGAAAGGCATATTGTTTTCTACAACAATTCCTTCATCCTTAAATGCGCTTCGTGCGTGTGCAATTAAACGTGTTGAAGAACCAAAGTGTGAAAAATCACTTTCCCAAATCGGATTTATATTTTTATAATACTTCCATTCGTTGTTAAGTAAATACGCACAGCCCCAGCCATGCCCTTGATATTCTTTGCTGTTCTTTGATATTTCTGCAAATCTAATTAAGTAATCAGCAACAAGAAATTTTTCTTTCGAGTTAACATAAAGTAGTCTACACATTATTGTAATCTTGCTCTTATTCTTGCTCTTGCTCTTAATCTTGCTCTTATTCTTGCTCTTGTTCTTGCTCTTGTTCTTGCTCTTGTTCTTGCTCTTGTTCTTGCTCTTCTCTTTTCAAATACTAAAAAAAGAGCAAGAACAAGAATAAGAGCAAGAGCAAGATTTTTAAATTGGATGAAGTCCTGTGAATTCTAATCCTGTTCTTTCATCAAATCCATACATTATGTTAAAAGCTTGCAATGCTTGTCCAGCTGCGCCTTTCATCAAATTATCAATCGCACTTATAACAACAAGACGATTCGAGAATTCATCTTTCTTGAAACCGATATCGCAATAGTTCGTTCCGCTCAATAATTTCGGTTCGGGATAACGATAAATTCCATCGTTCTCTTTGACAATTCGAATAAACGGCTCGCTTCCGTAAGCTTCGCGGTAAATTTTCCAAATATCTTTTTCCTGCAAATCATTTTTTAGAAAAACATGGCACGTTGCAAGCAAACCGCGCACAATATCAATTGCAGTTGCAGAAAAATGAATTGTAAGTTTCTTACCAAACGAAAGTTCTTGCAGCATCTCTGCAGTATGCCTGTGGTGTGTTGGTTGATAAGAGCGCACTACTCCGCTTCGTTCTGGATGATGCGATCCTTCATTGACTTTATTTCCGCCTTCACTACTGCCGACTTTTACTTCAATAACCGTGCGGTTTTCTTCAACTAAATTATTTTTATAAAGCGGATATAAACCAAGTATACTTGCTGTTGCATTGCAGCCTGCACTCGATATGTATTTTGCTTTCTTCATCTCTTCGCGGTGCAATTCGGGGATCCCGTAAACAAACTCATTCAGTAAATCCGGGCGCGTGTGTTTGTGCCCGTACCACTTCTCATATTCTTTTTCGTCTTTCAAACGGAAGTCTGCACTTAGATCAATAATCTTAGGTGCCAGCTTTTTGTATTCATCAATCTTGTTTTGCGAGCTATTGTGCGGAAGACACAGGAATAAAAGATCGCACGGCTCAAGCTCGTCCGCTGAAACAAACTTCATCATCGTAGATTTGCGTAAGTTAGGATGGATCTTGTAGACAAACTTTCCTGTGTAACTTTCAGATGTAATTTGTTTCACTTCAACATTAGGATGAAATAACAAAAGCCGCAGCAATTCTCCGCCCGTATAACCGGAAGCTCCTGCAATAGAAACTTTCACTTTCGTCATCGTTTTCCCTCTGCAACTTGTAAAATATACTCAACCATTTTTTGGGGAATGTTCACACCGGTTGTTGCGATGCTGTTTTTATATTCCATTGTGTAGTTCACTTCATTCACCATCAAACCTTGAGGTGTTTCAAAAACATCAATCGCAACAATTCCTCCGCCTACAGCTTTAGCAGCACGGACAGAGATATCATTCAACTCATCCGTAACCGGACAATTTGTTGCAATACCGCCGCGAGCAGTGTTTGTAATCCAGTGTGGTGATGTTCTGTAAATTGCTGCAATGCATTTATCTCCAACAACAAATGAACGAATATCTTTTCCACTCTTCTCTACATATTTTTGAATATAGAAAATTGAATGATGATATGAACCGAGAACAGTTTTGTGTTCAAGAATTGCTTCGGCTGAATCGCGGTCGTTTACTTTTGAAAGCAATCTTCCCCACGAACCAACAGCAGGTTTTAACACAACAGGGTAACCCATCTCTTCAATAGCTTTGAGCGCAGATTCTTCTGTGAAAGCAACGCGTACATCGGGCTGCGGAACATTATTTTCAGCAAGTGCGCAAGATGTTAAAAGTTTATCGCCGCAAATTGTTGCAACATTGTAAGTATTAACGCACTTCACTCCTGCTGATTCAAATAATTTTAGTCCGTGAAGAGCACGCGAGTGGTTGATACACCTTTCAACAACAATATTCAAATCAAATTTATCTTTACCTATGTTGAATTTAATTTCGCGGTCGTCAATCATTATCAATTCAATTCCTTTTACCGCTTTGAATTCATCCATCAAAAATTTTTCGTCTTTTCGAATCAAAGAATGCAGCAAGCCAATTTTCATTTTTTTCTCCTATCTCGATATAATTTTAATAAGCACAGCGGATTTTAATCTCAACTGTTGTATGTCTTGTGATGTTTAACTGCATCAACGATGTGTTTAAGTTCGGCAAGATCAACAGTTCTTCCCCGTTGACCGACAGATTTCACTTCTTTGAGAACATCAAACTGTGTTGCTTCTTCAAGACCTTCTTCTTCAATGAGCTTTAGTGCGTAACGAAGAGAAGCGATGCCCGACATATGATCGAGCGCGAAGTTTCTTTGTCTTCCAAGGATTTCAGGATTTAAACTTTCGTAGTGCATCGGATTTATTGATGCAGCGTGAGTATGCACGCCGGCGCAGTGTGTAAATGCATTTTTCCCAGTGATTGGATAATTTGCAGGAATTGGGACTCCGGAATGTTTGCTAACAAGATCATAAAGTTCAACGAGCTTTGAAAGATTCCAACGATTCTGGTTGTAATCAACAGTAAGAACAACAAGCAGCTGGGCAAGATCTACAATGCCCGCGCGTTCGCCAAGTCCTACAGCAGCAGCATCAATTATACTTGCACCGGCACGGTAAGCATCGAGCGCGTTAGCAAGTGCAAGTCCGCGATCGTTGTGGCAATGCACTGCAATTCTCGGATACAGATTTCTTTTACCTAATTCTTCTATTAGCCGCGCGATATAATCATACATACTTCGTTTTGTCCCAGGCACCATATAACCGGTTGTATCGGCTACACTAATAATATCGGCGCCAGCTTCAACTGCGGCTGCAGCCGCTTTAACAACATTTTCAAATTGTGAGCGTACTGTATCTTCCGGTGTGTAGCGTATTAATAAATTCGGATTTTGATTTTTTGCGTATCTGATTACATCGGAAATTTGTTTAATTGCAGTATCTAAATCTTTTTTAAAAACGCTGCTCAATCGCTCATCCGAAACACAATAGAAGATTCCGAGAAATCCAACTCCACACTCAAGCGCAAGATCAACATCACTTTGAAGCGAACGCGAGTGCGCGCCTACAATTGCCTTAAATCCTTTTTGCGCAATTGATTTTACAGCGGCGTGTATTTCCGGCGTAACCATAGGATGACCGGCTTCGATAATGTCAACACCCACTTCTTCAAGTAAGTTTGCAATCGCAAGTTTGATGTGTTTGTCAAAATATACGCCGGGGGTTTGTTCCCCCTCGCGAAGTGTTGAGTCTAATACACTAATCAACTCACTCACCCCAGTCCTCTTCTTCTTGAGGTGCTTCTTGAACTTGCGGAGGATTAACAGAAACAATTTCCAATTCTGTGCCGCAATCCGGGCATTCAATTAATTCACCTTGAACAGCATCAGCCGCAAGTTCAACCTGCGCGCCGCATACAGGGCATTCAGATTTCATTTTATTTTTTCCTTTTTTAATAAAGTGATGCAAAAGTAGGAAACAATTTTTTCGTTCGCAACAAGTTGGGGCTATTCTTAAAAATTTTAATCGAGGGAGATTTTGACAAAAAAATGAAATGAATAATTATTCAGAATTATGTATGAGAATGCAGAACTTAGAGTACAGAGTGTAGAATGC
>JBFLWC010000486.1:0-3196 GCA_040758415.1 Bacteroidota bacterium
TAACTCCAGTCGGGCTACGCCCTCCTTGCGTTACCCCATAATCCACTTTAACAGATTGTTTAACTATATTGTCACTGACATTTCTATTGAGTTGTAACTAGTGACATTTCTAAAGAGTTATTACAACGAACATTTTTATGAATAACTTTTTTGTTCTTAATGCTTTCTGTCAGATGAATTATCAAATTTCAGCCGGCTCAATCCAGATGCCGTCTTCTCGAATTATTTCTATCAACTCTTCAACAGCATTTTCCGAATTTATATTACGGCGAACAATATCTTTACTACGATACAACGTGATCTTTCCGGGACCGGAACCGACATATCCATAATCTGCATCTGCCATTTCTCCGGGCCCATTTACGATGCACCCCATAATTGCAATCTTTACTCCTTTCAAATGTTCCGTGCGTTTGCGGATTTTGTTTGTTACTTCAACAAGATCGAATAAAGTTCTTCCGCACGATGGACAAGCAATGTACTCTGTTTTCGAGATTCGTGTTCGCGTTGCCTGAAGGATTCCAAAACATGTTCTGTTGATAAATGATTTATCAAAATTTTTGTTCAATTGATCTTTGCCGTTTAACCATACACCATTGCCAAAACCATCTATTAATAATGCACCAAAATCCGTTGATGAATAAAGCCGAAAATTTTCTTCGCTTATATTTTCATAAGAACGTTTGATGATGACCGGATTCATTACTTCGCTAAACATCAGCTCAAAAAAAGCGCGGCGCTCTTCTGCCATTCCGTGTACATTGTTGGTAGATAAAATTAAAACAACGGTGGGATTGTTTTTTATACGAACAAATGATTCAGAAAATATTTTGTGAATGTCTGTTTCAATAAAATTTAGCACAAAAGATTTTTGTCTCGCGTTGTTAAACTGTTCTACGGATTCAAAGAATGGAAATCCTTTTGATTTGTCTTCAAGTGCAATCCACTTTTCAAAATCGAAAACTACTTTTAAACTGTTCGGCGCATCAAAAGTCATATTGTGTTTACCTATATAAAGAATATCGCACGCTTGATCATTCATATTCCATTTATCGGTAATCGGATCATAAGTATAGCCGATTTGTTTTAGTTCGCTGTAATCATCAATTCCTTTTTCGCTGAAATCGGAAAAAACTTTTGGAACAGTAGTGCCACCGATTCCTGCAACTTCAAATGTTTTTCTCTGCAAATAGCTGAATGGATCTTTGGGTGTGTCTACAATCGAAATAATCGGATCGTGATTTTCTCTCCCTTTGTATCTGTCTGCAAGTGAAATAGCAACCGGCGCTTCGAACTCCGGGTCTTCGGTCAATGAAACGCGAATTGTATCACCTATTCCATCTTCAAGTAATGTTCCGATTCCTATAGCGGATTTAATTCTTCCATCTTCGCCGTCGCCTGCCTCCGTTACACCAAGGTGAATCGGATAGTTCATTCCTTCAGCTTCCATCTTTTGTACAAGCAAACGATACGCTTGCACCATCACCTGCGGATTACTCGACTTCATTGAAAGAACGATGTTGTGATAATCCAAATCTTCACAGATGCGCAAGAACTCAAGTGCCGATTCCACCATACCAAGCGGAGTATCACCGTAACGACTCATGATGCGGTCGGATAACGACCCATGATTTGTACCAATTCTCATTGCAGTTCCGTACTCTTTACAAATTTTTACAAGAGGAGAAAATTTTTCTCTAATACGTTCAAGCTCCTCATTATACTCTGCGTCTGTGTATTCGAGCGTTTGAAATTTTTTTTTGTCTGCATAGTTACCCGGATTAACGCGAACCTTTTCAACAATTCTTGCTGCAAGCTCTGCTGCGTTTGGTGTGAAGTGGATATCTGCAATGAGCGGTGTATTGTAACCGCGCCGGCGTAATTCGTTTTTTATATTCTGAAGGTTTTGTGCTTCGTTAATACTTGGCGCTGTGATGCGTATGTATTCACATCCTGCTTTAATCATTCGTATTGACTGTTCAACTGTTGCAGTTGTGTTCATCGTATCGGTAGTTGTCATAGATTGAATTCGTATCGGGTTATTTCCGCCAAGTGGAATGTCTCCAATATAAACTTCGCGCGTTTTGTAACGCGAATATCGGGTTAAACTATTGCAATATTTTTTTATTGATTTGTGCGTACTCATTTAAATTAATGTAAAGTAGAGGTTGTCTCAAAAGTAATTTTTCAAATATTGGCATTGCCATGCCAATGGCAGAAGTCCGTGTAAACCTGCCTGACGGCAGGCAGGTCAGTTATAATCTGTGTCATCCGCGCCTGCCTGCTGTAGGCAGGTGCTATTTTGAAAAAATAATTACTTTTGAGACAACCTCTACGAATTAACATTATGAAGCAAGTTCATACAAAAAAGTTTTCACAAACTCGGCAGCAGCAGATGGATTTTGCGCTGTGATAATATTTTTTTGAGTAACTACCTGTACATCTTTATAATCAATTCCTTCCCGTTCTAGTTCACGTCTATAGTCCGGGAAGCAAGTTGCACATCCAGAAAGCAATCCGGCTTTTGCTAAAATGACCGGCGCACTACAAATGGCTCCGAGCGGTTTTTTATTTTCTGCGAACTTCCGTGCTGTTAACTGAATGATTGTGTTGTTCCAATAATTCCTCATTCCACTTCCGCCTATAAGAATCAACCCGCTAAAGTTGCTTTCGTGAATATTGTAAAGCTGAATATCGTTTTTAACTTTGAGTCCGTTAGAACCGACACAGAGCGAGTGAGAATCAGAAGCGATAAAAACTTTGATGTTTGCTCTTTCCAGCCCGTTTAAGATGACGAGATATTCTTCTTCATTGAAATTTTGTGCAGGAATAATTAATAGAACGCTTTTCTTTATCAAAAGTTTTTTCTCATCCCGATTTTGAAAATGAAAATACAAATATAAATTTTGATGGGCAATTTGAAGCGGGCTATGAAAATTTGGTTTGATGGATAAAATTTTTAATTTGATTATGAAGTTATGAACAACAAAGACACAAACCTCTCTGCAGAAAAAAATGCGTATACCCGAACAAAAAATTGACGAAATTAGAAATGCAGCAGACATTGTTGATATGATTTCTAGACATATACATTTAAGAAAACGCGGAAAAAATTTTATCGGGCTTTGTCCGTTTCATCAAGAAAAAACTCCTTCATTCACCGTAAACGAAGAGAAACAAATCTATCACTGTTTTG
>JBFLWC010000487.1:0-2459 GCA_040758415.1 Bacteroidota bacterium
CTTGGAAGTTTTGTACTTGGTTTAATGATTTTCGGTTTGGATGAAAAGGGCTTGATCAATCCTTCCTTAAAACTTTTTATCGGAAGCGGGTTATGCGGCGGCTTCACAACTTTTTCTACTTTCTCATTAGAAACTTTTAATATGCTCAGAGATTCAGAATTTCTTTTTGCCGGTTTGAACATTCTAGCTAACGTTTTTCTAACACTACTCGGTATTTATCTCGCTTATATAATTTCAAGGTGATTTATGAAAATTGAAGGTGCGGCAAAGCTGCTAAGAATTTTTGTTGGCGAAGCAGATAAGATTTCTCATGTGCCGGTTTATGAAAAGATTGTAAACGAAGCAAGAAAAAATAACCTTGCCGGTGCTACTGTTTACAAAGGTGTGATGGGATTCGGAGGAAACAGCAGAATTCACAGCGCTAAATTTTTGCGCCTCTCTGAAGATCTGCCCCTTGTAATTGAAATTGTTGACGAACAGAAAAAGATAGATGAATTTATTCCTTTAGTTGAAAATATTTTTGAAGGTGCAAACTGCGGCGGATTAATTACAACCGAAAAAGCAGAAATTATCAAATACATTGCAATCAAAAAATAAAACGCCAATGCTGCATAAATTTCTTTTATCGTTTCTTCTCATTATCATCTGCCAATCTTCACTAATAGCACAAGAAGAATACAATTTTTCCCGCTTTAAAGACGAATCGTTCAACTTCATTAAACAACCTGCTAAGTGGGACAGCAACGATTGGCTAAAACTCGGTTTAATCAGCGCTGGAACATTTCTAATAATACAAACTGCCGATCAACCAATCCGCAATGAAGTATTAAAAGATAGAAATTATTTCAAAAGTTTTCCGATTGAAGCAGGAAGAATATGGGGTGAAATTTACACTACTACTCTCTTTGCCGGCGCATTTGGTATGTACGGAATAATTGCAAACGACAATTCAACAAAGAAAGTTGGATTCGAAATCGTTCAAGCCGCAATTTATTCCGGTGCAATTACACAACTGTTAAAAGTTTCTTTTGGCAGAGCACGCCCATACACTAACGAAGGCACAAAATCATTTTATCCTTTTTCTTTCAGCAATGATTTTAATGCGCTGCCTTCCGGACACACAACGCTTGCATTCTCACTTTCAACTGTTCTTTCAAAAAATGCAAAATCAGATTTTCTAAAAATTATTTCCTACATACCTGCTGTTCTAACTGCTGTATCCCGCGTTTATCAAGATAAACATTGGGCATCTGATGTTTTTCTGGGCGCTGCAATTGGATATTTTGTGGGCAGCTGGGTTGTAAACCAACATGAGGAAAAAGAATCATCGGTGCAGACTTTTGCAATCTATCCCTTGACGATTAAAATAAAATTGTAATGTGTTGCTCGATTGTTATGAATCTCTTTAGATTGATTTGATTTTCTGTTAAGAGACATAATTGATGACCCAAGTTCGAAATCAAAAATATCCGGATAAAAGACGTGTTACTAAATTCTAAAATACAGAAGAAATCCATACACATAAAAGCTATTTTACAAGCATTATTAGTTACCTTCTTATGGTCAACTTCTTTTATTATTATTAAATGGGGATTAGTAGAAATTCCCCCAATAATTTTTGCCGGGTTACGATATTTACTCGCTTTTCTTTGTTTTATTCCTTTCGTTGCAAATAGAAAGTATATAAGAGAAATTAAACTATTGAAAATAACCCAATGGAAAAAGCTGATTCTTCTTGGTTTTGTTTTTTATACTTTTACACAGGGCGCTCAATTCTTAGGTTTATCATTACTCCCTTCGGTTACCGTTAGTTTAATGCTGAATTTTACACCGTTGTTTGTAGCAATAATGGCAATATTCTTGCTCGATGAAAAACCTTCAGCCATTCAATGGATTGGTGCAATTTTATTTATTGCCGGAATTGTTACATATTTTTCTCCGATATCATTAATCGGAAAGCAGAGCATTGGACTAGCAATAATGTTCATTGGAATTTTAGCAAATGCTTGTTCGGCTATAATTGGACGTAACATTAATCGGAATAAAAATATTAGCCCGTTAATTGTTACATTTATCAGTATGGGAGTAGGTGCTGTAATTTTATTTGTTATCGGTATCTCGATAGATGGATGGGATGAGATTAGTTTAAAGACATGGCTTTTTTTAATTTGGTTAGCAGCTATCAATACATCCTTTGCATTCACGTTGTGGAATTTGACACTTCGTACATTAACAGCAACCGAATCGAGCATTATTAATGGAACAATGTTAATTCAGATTGCACTGCTGGCGTGGTTTTTTCTTGATGAAAATATTTCTCTTCAAGAAGGAGTTGGAATGATAATCGCAGCTATCGGCGTTGTTCTTGTTCAGATAAAAAAATAATGTAAAGCAACTTCTTAAAAATCCGCAATTGTCCGCCGTCCGTCTCCGTCAGTTGACGGATGACGGAGGCGGAT